>JAFAWZ010000040.1 GCA_019241495.1 Acidimicrobiales bacterium
CCTGGAGAAGGCAAGGTAGAACTTCGTTTGGAGCAGCTCCTAATCTCGGAGGACCACCTGTTCGGTGACGGTCATGTGTATGTCACCCCATCTATCATCAGATGCGGGGTATCCGCACCAGCCCTGTGGCTACGGTTGGCATGAATAGTCCGCATTCTCAGTGCCAGAAAGTGCGGGGGCAGAGACCGCGGTAGCCGACTTCAGGCGTCATTCGCAGCCTCGGCTCGGCACCCCCGACGTTGCTTCGCTCGCCGCAACACGTCGACGGACTTTCGCCGCTGAAGCTCGCGTTGCCGGTTGGCCCCATTCTCCCTCGCCGCCGGGCCGGCAGTCATCCCCTTCGAATTGGTGGGCATCGGGTGAATTCGCTCCTCTGGTTCCCATCCGGGAGACTCTCCCCCCAACCTCCGGGCAGTTCTTACCCCTCCGAATGCCCATCGAAACGCCGGCGTCCTGGGCCGCCGGCACCTATGTAAAGGTGCGCCCCAGTACCCGATCCCCAGCGCCCAGCGTCCTCCCGGCGCCACTCGACCTCACCCACCAGGGTCAGTATCCTCTCCGTCCCCGCGGATAGTCACATAGCCTGCCATGTTCGGCGACGTTTGAGGATGTCGAGAAAGTCGCCGGAGGGCACGAAGAAGAAGGCGCCACTAGAGATTGGGCATCATCCGCGGCCGACCCATGCCGGCGAAGGCTTTCTCGGGCATCTGGAATGTGCCAGGGTGAGAGCATGGACGCGAAGGAGAGCTTTGACAGGTTGGTCTCGGACCTGGACTACCCGATGTTCATCGTTACTGTGGCGGCGCGCGGTGAACGGGCCGGATGCCTCGTGGGGTTCGTTACCCAGGCAAGCATCGACCCACCTCGCCTGCTCGTGATGCTGTCGAAGGCCAACCGCACCTACGACCTTGCCCAAGTTGCCGACTCCCTGGCCGTTCACTTCCTCCACGAGGGTAACGACGACCTGGCGCGGCTCTTCGGGGAAGAGACGGGCGACGACACCGATAAGTTCGCTGCTTGCGAATGGCATGAGGAAAGCAGCGGCCCGGCACTGGTCGGCACTAGGGGATGGGTGGGCGGCACGGTCCTGTACCGCCTCGACAGTGGAGATCACGTCGCCCACCTGCTCGCCGTCGACGCTGCGTTCATCGACGTGCCCGGAGCCCCGCTGGCGTTCCAGAATGTGCGCGATCTTGAGCCTGGCCATCCGTCCTGATGACCACGCCGATCTGGATCGGGACTGTCTCGACGGCGACTCCCCCAGGGTCAGCGAGGATACGACATCCCTTCCGCTGTGTCTCCTCGAAAATTTCGACCTTTCTAGCCGCACGATCGGAATGCAGACCCTTCGGACGGTCTCGGATCAGACGGGTTGGATCAGCGTTGGCTGCGCCGGTTGGAGTCGTATCTGCTCCTCGTCTCCGACCTGGTGGGATGGCGTCGCCGGTGGGCCGTTTCAGGTCTGGATGGGTGAGTCGAGGAGCTTGTTCTCGTCTCCTGATTTTCGTAGTTGGAGGCAGGCTGTTTCGATTTGCTCACCGATGGCTTTGTCTATGTTGCGCCAGTACTCGAAGACTCGGTGCAGCATATCGTCTCGGGTGACGGCGGCGGCGTGTCCGGCGACGTTTTGGACGAGCCGTTGGCGTGCGGCGTCGTCGAGGATGTAGTTGATCATGGTGTTGGCTTGGCCGTAGTCGTCGTCCTCGGCGTGGGGGGTGTAGGCCGCCCGGACTATGTCGCCGTCGGCTGCCCACACGGCCTGCTCGGCATAGGTTTGGCTGTCGGCGGCGGGGGCGCCTTCGACCGAGTTGGGGTAGTACACCGGGTCGGTGACGTTGTCGATCCGCATGGTCCCGTCTTTGGAGTAGGCCCGAACCTCGACCTTGGGTCGGTTGACGGGGATCTGTTGGTAGTTGACGCCTAGTCGAGCGCGGTGGGCGTCGGCGTAAGCGAACCCTCGGGCGAGCAGCATTTTGTCCGGGGACAGGCCGGTGCCGGGGACGATGTTGTTGGGCTGGAATGCCGCCTGTTCCATCTCGGTGTGGTAGTCGGTGACGTTGCGGTCGAGCGTGAGCTTGCCGACCTCGACGAGGGGGTAGTCGCCGTGTGGCCACACTTTGGTCAGGTCGAAGGGGTTGAACCGGTAGTCCTTGGCCTCTTCGAAGGGCATGATCTGCATCTTCAGGGTCCAGCTCGGGAACTCGCCCCGTTCGATGGCGTTGAACAGGTCGCGCTGGTGGTAATCCCCGTCCTCACCGGCGATGCGGTCGGCGTCGTCCTGGGTCAGGAACTCGATGCCCTGGTCGGTCTTGAAGTGGTACTTCACCCAGAACCGTTCGCCGCGGGCGTTTACCCACATATAGGTGTGCGAGGAGTAGCCGTTCATGTGGCGCCAGGACATCGGGATGCCTCGGTCGCCCATGAGCCAGGTGACCATGTGGGCCGATTCGGGCGAGAGGGTCCAGAAGTCCCACTGCATGTCGGCGCTACGCAGGTTGCTGGCCGCGAGCCGCTTCTGGGAGCGGATGAAGTTCTGGAACTTCATCGGATCTTTGACGAAGAAGATAGGAGTGTTGTTGCCGACGATATCGAGGTTGCCCTCGGACGTGTAGAATTTGATGGCGAAGCCGCGGGGGTCGCGCCAGGTGTCGGGTGAGCCCCGCTCGCCGGCCACGGTCGAGAAGCGGATGACCAGGCCGGTCTGGGCGCCGGGCTGGAACACCGCGGCCTTGGTGTAGCGGCTGACGTCGTTGGTGACGGTGAAGGACCCGAAGGCGCCGCCGCCTTTAGCGTGGGGCTGGCGTTCGGGGATCCGCTCGCGGTTGAAGTTCGCCATCTGCTCGATCAAGTAGGAGTCCTGGAGCAGAATGGGGCCGTCGGGCCCGACCGTGAGCGAGTGCTCCTGGTCGGCTACGGGGATCCCAGCGTCAGTCGTGGTCGGCGGATGTCCAAAGGACGATTCGGTCATACGGCTCCTTTCACCGAGACAAGGCAGTAGCACCGTTGCGCCCCACCACTTTGTTGTTCCCCTCTGCAGCGGGCCATACACGAGTTTCCGGCTACGCGGTAGAACTCCATGGAGCTCGACGCGCCGCGAGAGACGGTTCGGTGACCGCCCTCATCCCAGTTGCGGCGGTGGAATAGGCCGGGCATGAGCGAGGCCGCCGGTATGGTCCAGGTCTATCGCGGGGCCCTTGGGAGCCGGGTGCATGACGATGTGCTTGGGTGGTTCAGTCGGGCTGTCTACTCGGGTCACACCTCGATCCGCTGGCCTTTGGGGTTACGAGATGGCCCAGGGGAGAAGAACAGGTGGACTAGGCCACCCGACTGCGTGAGGAGGCGAACATGCAACAGCCGGTACCCGGCGAAGGCAACGGGATGCCCGGTGGCGAGATGGAGCCTGGTGATAGCGGTTCCTGCCAGCCGACCCGCTGCGAGCGAATTTCGAGTCGGTCTTCGTTCGGCTCGTGGCGACAGGCGGGGTCGTGGGGATCGGCACGGCGGTCGGAGCCATCCTGGGCAGCAGCAACGTCGCCGGGTGGAGCACAGGGCTGATCGTTTCGGTCTTGAGTGTCGTCTTGGCCAGCATCTTGTGGCGCTCACGCCGTCTCTGAAATCGCCCGACTGGTTTGCGGCCGAAGCCCGAGGGTATGGAAAATGCCATGCTCTTTGATGTTGTCGTCGCTATCGTGATCGTTGCTGTCGCCGCAGTCCTCGGGATCGTGGTGCATCCCCTGATGTGGCTGATTGTGATCGTCGCTGTGCTCTGGCTGTTCGGCCGATCCCGGGCCCGAGCTTGACCCCAACCCGGTGAAGTCGCGCAGCGAGGCGCTGGTGATCGTCGCCAACCGTCTGCCGGTTGAACGGCCCGACGCGGCGACGCCCTGGAAGAAAAGTTCGGGCGGCTTGGTATCGGCCCTGGTACCTGTACAGCAGGCGAAGGCGGGCACGTGGATTGGCTGGGGCGGGACCGCCGACGAAGAACTCGCACCGTTCCGAGTCGAGGGGATGTCGCTGCAACCGGTCGCTCTGAGCAGGTCCGAGATCGAGCGTTACTACGAAGGATTCGCGAACGCTACGTTGTGGCCGCTCTACCACGACGTCACCGGCGAGGCCATCTTCGACCGTGGGTGGTGGGAGTCGTACGTGCTGGTGAATCGACGCTTCGCCAAAGCGGCAGCGCAGGCCGCGCCCCGAGGCGGGACGGTGTGGGTCCACGACTACCAGCTGCAGCTGGTCCCGGCGATGCTTCGAAAAGCGCGCCCGGACGTCCGGATCGGGTGGTTCGACCACATCCCGTTTCCGGGATACGAGATCTATTCTCGCCTACCTTGGCGTGAGCAGATCGTGAAGGGCCTTCTGGGCGCAGACCTGCTCGGCTTCCAGCGCCGTGACGACGCCGCCAACTTCCTCAGGGCGGCCAGACGGTGCGCGGGCGTCGTCACTCGGGGATCGATGGCCGACTACCGCGGGCGGCCGATACGCGTTGGCGCCTTTCCTATCTCGGTGGACGCCAAAGAGCTCGTCCGCCTGGCCCGTGACTGCGGCACGCTCGACCGGGCGGCGCAGATCCGCACCGAACTCGGCGACCCCGAAGTGGTACTGCTCGGTGTCGACCGCCTCGACTACACGAAGGGGATCATCAACCGGCTGCGCGCCTATGCCGAGCTGCTCGAAGAAGGCACCGTGGCGCCTCCCCGGACGGTACTGATCCAGGTGGCCAGCCCCAGCCGGGAACGGGTCAGGGAGTACCAGCTACTCCGGGACGAGCTCGAGACGCTGGTCGGGCGGATCAACGGCGACTACTCGAGCGTGGGGCACCCCGCCATCCACTACCTGCATCAATCGTTCCCCAAAGAAGAGATGGCGGCCATGTACCTGGCCGCGGACGTCATGCTCGTCACCCCCCTCAAAGACGGCATGAACCTGGTGGCAAAAGAATACGTGGCGTGCCGCCACGACGAGGCCGGCACGCTCGTGCTCTCGGAGTTCGCCGGGGCCGCCGATGACCTCAAGCAGGCGATCCTGGTCAACCCGTGGGACATCGACGGCATGAAGACAGCTATCCGCCAAGCGCTCGATCAGCCCAGCAAGGTCGGCCGGCGGACCATGCGGGCCATGAGGAGCCACGTCTTCACCGAGGACGTCCACCATTGGGCCGCCGCCTTCCTCGGCGCCCTCCAACTCACGACCGACCCTGACGACGCGTGAAAGTTTTCCACTGCGAGCGCTGCGGCCATGCGCTGTTCTTCGACAACACGGTCTGTCTGGGGTGCTCGTCGCCGATCGGCTACGCAGACGACCAACAGGAGCTCCGACTTCTCGGCGAGATCGACCGGTCACGTTGCGACAACTTCGATGTCATCGGGTGTAACTGGACGGTCCGATCCCCCCGCGGCGGCTTGTGTCGCTCCTGCGCTCTCACCAGAATCCAGCCGGCGAACAGCGACGACAGGGGCTTCGGGCAGTGGGCTGAAGCAGAGCGGGCCAAGAGGCGACTGATCTTCCAGCTCGACAACCTTGGCCTGCCGGTCCGAGCCCGAGACGACGACGCCGGCGGCGGTCTGGCCTTCGACCTCCTCTCGAGCCGCACGGAGAAGATCGTCACCGGTCACGACGACGGGGTCATCACCCTCGATCTGGCCGAAGCCGACGACTTGCACCGTGAGCAGGTACGCCTCGAGCTGGACGAGGCGTATCGGACCCTGCTCGGCCACTTCCGCCACGAGATCGGCCACTACTACTGGCCGGTGCTGGTGGCCGACGCCGGCGATCTGGCCGAGTGCCGAACGTTGTTCGGCGACGACCGTGAGAGCTACGCCGACTCACTCAAACGTCACTACGACTCTCCATCGGACGACTGGGCCGGTCGCTGCATTTCCCGGTACGCCGGCATGCACCCCTATGAGGACTGGGCCGAGACGTTCGCCCACTACCTCCACATCCTCGACCTCCTCCAGACCGCGTCCGAGTGGGGACTGCCATGCCAGTCTCGATCGTCAGCGATCGGTTTCGAGGCAGTTGTCGATCGCTGGCTGGACCTCTCCGTCGCGCTCAACGAAATCAACCGCTCGGTGGGCCACGGCGACCTGTATCCGTTCGTGCTGAGCGGTCCCGTCATGGAAAAGCTCGCCTTCGTCGACCGCATGGCCCGGCGGCATCTGCCCTCGGCCTGACCTGCGCCTCCCGACGAATCCGACTCGACGTACCCGTCCGGCGAAGCCGTCAGTCAAGGCAGATGTCGTTGGATTGGGTAGCTCTTTCGTGGCTTTCGGGTCAGCGCCCCTGGGTCGGTCCGTACCAGCACAGCTGTAACAAGGTGGCGTCGTCGCGCAGGCGACCGGCGCAGAACACGCTGACGGCCTGTACGACTCGGCGCAGCACCTCCTCGGGCGGTCGCTCCGACGCCCATTCCTGCTCCCAGGTCCGGGCCAGGCGTTCGGTCCCGAACTCCTCGCCTTCCGGGGAGCGGCCTTCGATCACCCCGTCGGTGAAGAACAGTACTGAGTCACCAGGTTCGAGTTTCTCCACCGCCACCTGTCGGCACTCCCCGCCCAGACCGAGAGGCAGCGAAGGGACGCAATCCAAGACCCGGGCCACCCGCTGGTCTCGCAACAGTAGCGGGGTTGGATGCCCGGCGCAGACCCACTCCATCGAGCCGTCGTCCAGATCGAGACGGCCCAGCACGGCGGTGACGAACGCATCGCCGTCATAGTGGGAGCTAACGGCTTCGCTGATGGCCGCGTAGACGCGGGCTGGGGGTTCGTTGATGCGGCGGGCGTGCCGGTAGGCGCCCATCGCCAAGGTGGTCATCAGCGTGGACTCCACCCCGTGTCCCATCCCGTCGAAAACCGCCGCCTCCAGCACCCGGCGGTTCAGGGCATAGTCAAACGCGTCCCCCGCGATCTCATACGCCGGCTCCAGCCGGCCCGACGCCAGCACCTCGGAGCTTCGCACGCTCAACGGCGGCAGCAAGTCCCACTGCATACCCGCCGCCAACGTCATCGGCTGGCCCCGGCGGCGGAGATGGAATAGGTCCGTGGTCCGGGCGAAACGCCCGTACCATCAAGCCGGCGAACAGACCCAACTGTACGCACTCCGACAACAAATCGTCATCGACCTCAGGGACGCTCAAGGCGACGACACCGGTTCGATCCCCCCGCTCCACCAGCGGCACCCACACCCTGACTCCGTCGTCGCGCTCCGCGGTCACCGGCTGACCAGTCACGAACGCCCGGCCCGCCATCGAACTGGCCACGTCCTCTTCGCCCCGCACCGGTTCGGATAGTTCCGGATCCAGCAGGATCGGCTGCAACACCACGCCCTGGAAGTCGACCAGATAGACCGCGACGTCGTATGCACCCAGGGGTTCAGCCGCAACCCTGAGCAAACGAACCAGATCGCTCGGCATCGCCTGCGGTATCAACGCCAGAACCGGCCCCGTGTTCAAGCCCACCCCGACAGTCTGGCCTCAGCCGCCCACCCACAAGCACTACTCGCCAGCGGCGTACCAAGTGCGACTGTTACGCAGTTTATACCTTAAAGACCGAAACCTCCAGATGACGATCACAAGCTCCCAAGTCTCAGTGGAGTGGACGCAGGGCCAAAAAACGGGAGATGTCAGTCGACTGCGAGGTCATCGACCGGCCGCCGCGGCCCGCGATTCCTAACTATCACGCCGGGGTGCTCACGCTCATCATGCCGGTGCGCGAGGCGGCCAAGCCCCGCAAGCGGGCCGTCACGACCAGCGACGCTGACAAGCAACTGGCATCGGCGTAGGGACGCCGCTCAACCCACACTGCGCGGTCCCGCGAAGCAGGCCGGGCGGCAAACCACCATGGAGAACCAAAGTTCAGGTGAGTTCAGCGCGTCGCAGCGGGCTGGCCTTGAGGTCCGCCGAGCCGACCAGGATCGAACCCCTGGCCGGCATGCACACCTCGAGGCCACGCTCGCCGCGGCCGCGCCAGGCCGCGAATCGCGGTGGGGCTCAGAGGTTGTAGCGGCGTTGGTCGCCTTAGAGGAGGCGACTGCCGAGGAAGCCGACAACGCCCAAGCCCCCGATAGTCTCCTCTCTGACCTGGTCCGCACCCACCCATGGCTGCGCAACTGGCCATTTAAGTCGCGGCAGCCGCTTCAAACCTCCACCCCGGCTACCGTCAGCGCTGTGCCAGCCGACAACCTCCGCGGCCGCCTCGATGACCTCTTGGCGCTTACCGAAGTCGGTTTGGGCAACCTCGGGCTCGAGGACCTGCTCGTCGAGCTGTTGGACCGGGTGCGCGACATCCTCATCGCCGACACCGCTGCAGTGCTTCTCATCGACGAGGGCGGCCGTGACTTGGTGGCCCGAGCAGCCTGCGGTATCGAGGAAGAAGTCCATCAAGGCGTCCGTGTACCGGTCGGGACCGGTTTCGCCGGGTCCATCGCGGCGAGCAAGCGTCCCGTCTTACTGGACCGGGTCGACGAGACAACGGTGGCGAATCCGATCCTGTATGAGAAAGGGATCCGGGTCATGCTGGGCGTGCCGCTTCTAAGCGCCGACCGGGTGATCGGGGTGCTCCACGTCGGCCGGCTCCACGACTGCCCGTTCAACGAAGATGAAGCGGGGCTCCTCGGGGTCGTGGCCGAACGTGTGAGCGGCGCCGTGCAGGCTCACCAGCTTGCCGTCCAGCGCGCCGCAGCGATGATACTGGAACGTAGCCTGCTCCGCTCGACCCTGCCTCTCTGTGTCGGTCGAGGATCAAGCCCGCTTCGCACGACGGTCGTCCTGCCGCCCGGCGGGTCGCTGGCCTTCTACACCGATGGGCTCGTCGAGCGCCGCCACGAAGATCTGGAAATCTATCTGGAACGATTGTGCGCGGCCGCCACAACAGATCATCCCGAGCGTGTCTGCTCCAACGTCATGCGGGCCATGGATTGGAAGGGCTTGGACCGGGTATAAGGAGACCATCTTCCTACTAGGGCCGGAGGTATTTCCATGGGTGTCGGAACAAGCATCGTGGTATTCGCAATTGGCGCTATACTCAGATTTGCCACCACTGTGCACACCACGAACTTCAATATTCACACGATAGGTGTGATTTTGATGGTGGTTGGCGTCGTTGGATTTGTGGTCTCTCTCATCTTCTGGTCGAGTTGGGGCGGTTTTGGCGGCGTCCGCCGGACCAGAAGCATCTACCGACGCCCCGAGGAGTCAGTCATCGAGGAGCGAGAGTCGCCGCTGTAACGGGTGAGCGCTCTGGCGAGAGACCCACAATCATCCAGCCCGACACCCTAAAGCCTCCGGGACTACATCGACTTCGCCGCGCGTCACAGAACAGCCGCTGAGCCTCGGCTCGCCAAAGCAGCATGCGAACCACCACTGGAACCAAACAGTTTGAAGCAACCCGGAGAAAGGTCAAAGATCCTTTAAAGCACTGACTGCTCGTTCCGCAGGTCTCCGAAGTGCTCGGAGTCTGAACGATGCCGACAGCGCCATACTCAGGGATTATCTGCTGGGCAGGGGTGACTGCGGGAGACCCGCACATTGAAACGGTCAAGAAACCTGTAGGGCCGCCCTCGACTAGGGATGTGAGGTTGTCATCACCGAGCGGGCTGGGCCTGTTTCGGCTCGCCCGCAGGTGGTCCGAGTTCGGACGGAGTTAGTTCGTCGGCCGAACGGCTCGAATATACAATCCCGCGCCAGCCCGCAGAGCCGAAGAATCAGCCGCTACGAATATCCGGAATGTCCTCCAGGTCACGTCGGAACTCCTCGATCCGAAGGGTAAATGCGGCCTCGCCCGTATTCCAGCGCGCTCTGCGTGGATCCAATCCGGCGGCTGCTTGATGCTGCTGTACAGCGTAGGCACGAGGAGGAGACGCGTCACGGGCCCGATCGCCCGACGGGCTCTGAGCAGTTGCGGGCGAGCGCCGATCCGGGAGGTATCGAGAGCCGCGCCCAGACGGTCTTGCGTCCATATACCTGTTGCTGGCCCCACTGCTGGGCAAGGGCGTCTACTAGAAGGAGACCCCTCCCGCCTGGGACGAGCGGGTGTGGTTGTTTGAGCACGGCGGGCTCGGGATTGTCGTCGGTGACGGCGATCTCGATGCGATCGCGGTGGCAAACCAGGGATACTTCGAGCTCATGGGTGCAGTGCCTGACCGCGTTGGCCACGAGCTCGCTGACTATGAGAACGGCGTCGGCCACTTGGCCGTGAGCGACATCGGCGATGGTGGCGCCCCAGGCCTCGAGGTGAGCGGTGGTGATGGAGCGGGCGATTCGAACCGAATCCGGCACGCTTGCGAGCCGCGCCTTGGTCTGGTGGCACATGGGTCTCCGGCAGTCTAGGAATCCCTCATCTATGCAATACCCAATCCAGCCTGGGCGGCAGCACCGCCCTGGCGACGACGGTTGTTGCAGCTCGGGATCGGTTCGGGGGGTCTCCGGGTTGACAAGTCTGTGAGAAGTTGTATGGTGATTATATCGAATTTCTGCCTAACTTTCGCCGAGATGATGCAGAGGCTGGCTTGGCGCCAGGGCCGAGCGTTTTCTCCGTCGTAACCGAGGGGCGCGTCCTGCGACTGGTCGGTGAGCTGGACCTGGCCGGCGTCCCCGAGGCGACCACGGCCCTCGTCCCGGCGGGTGGTGACCTAGTGGTCGACTGCGCGGCTCTCACGTTTCTCGACGCGGCCGGACTGGGCGTCCTGGTAGGGGCCTACGCGAGCTGCGAAGCTGCCGGGGTGGATCTCATCCTTGTCGACCTGGCGCCGTGTATGACCAGGCTGTTGGGGCTGACTGGGCTTGACCACCATTTTTTCGTGCGGTGTGCTGGGGCGAGGCGCTGAGGTCGTGTCCAATGCTGGAACCGAGGGTGCTGCCCACAGGGGATCGGGTGGACGGCCCGTCTACTCGATCGGTGCGGTGGTCAAGATGCTTGGCATCGACGCGTCCACGCTGCGGTCCTGGGAGGGTCGCTATCAGGGGGTGGTCCCGGTGCGCAGCCGCGGCGGTCAGCGGCTCTACTCGAGAGACGACGTGGAGCACCTCCGGTTCGTGCTCGTCGAGATGGAAGGAGGATCGAGCCCGGCCGATGCCCATCGGCTGCTGTCAGAGAGGCTCCAGTCGCCTGCAGTGTTTACGCCACCCGAGCCGGAAAGCCCTACGGTGGTGATTCTCGTCGCCGAGCGGGACCGCTACGCCGCGGCCCTGTCCGAGTATTTCTTGCGGACTGAGGGCTACGAGGTTTGCGTGGCATTCGATCCGCTTGCCGCCGAGCGTCGGCTGGCCGAACGGCACCCGGACCTCTCGGTGGTCGAGTTGATGCTGGCTGGTGGCGGCCTGGACCTGTGCCGCCGCCTGGCCCGGTCCAGCGACGCCCCAGTGCTCGCGCTCTCTTCGCTGGACCTGGCCGACGAAGCCCTCTCGGCCGGGGCCAGCGCCTTTTTAACTAAGCCGATCGACCCGTTGCAGTTCGTCTCCACAGTCCGAGATCTCTTGGGTCGGAGCGCGATCACCCGACCATCGCGCACGAGCATCTCGTGATGGAACGGGTCTCGACCGGGAATGACCGCCTCGACCACGTGCTGGGGGGCGGCCTGGTAGCCGATGCCATCACGTTCGTGGTCGGCGCTCCAGGCAGCGGCAAGACGATCCTCGCCGAGCAGTGCCTCTTCGCTGTCGCCACCCTCGGACGTCCCGGTCTGTACCTCTCGACGGCGTCGGAGCCCTTCGACAAGCTGCTTCGCTACGGCCAGTCGCTCGAGTTCTTCGACTCGGCCGAGATCGGCCGCTCAGTGTTCTACGACGACCTCGGCGACTCGCTCACTGACCATGGCCTGACCGCCGTGGTGGACCGGGTGGACACTTTGGTGAAGCAGCATCGACCGGGCCTCGTGGTCATCGACAGCTTCCGGGCCCTCAAGGCGTTCGCGGCTGACGAGGCAGAGTTCCGCCGTTTCCTCCGCGATGTCGCCGGGCGGTTCACCGCGCTGGCCGTCTCGTCGATCTGGGTCGGCGAGTACAACGTTGACGACTCGGCCGATTCGCCCGAGTTCGCAGTGGCCGACGCGGTGATCGCCCTGGAGACTCGCCGGACGGCAGAGCGCTCCCTCCGTCTGTTGAGTGTCCGCAAGCTCCGCGGCGGCGAGTTCCTCTCCGGCGATCACCTCTACCGCATCAGTCCCAAGGGGCTGTCGGTGTTCCCCCGCCTGGCCGATCCCCGCGGCGGCGGACAGTACCCGCCAGGTGAAGACCGAGTCCCAACCGGCGTGGCCGCTCTCGATGAGGCTCTCGAAGAGGGCTACTGGCCCGGGTCGACGACGCTGGTGGCCGGCCCATCGGGGATCGGCAAGACATTAATGGGCCTGCATTTCCTCTTCCAGGGCGGCCAGAAACACGAACCGGGCGTTCTGCTCACTCTCCAGGAGAACCGCCACCAGCTCACTCGGATCATCGCCCGGTTCGGCTGGTCCATCGACGACCCGAACGTGACGGTCCTCGACCGCTCCCCGGTCGATGTCTACCTCGACGAGCTCATCTACGAGCTGCTCGACCGGGTCGCACAGCTCGGCGCCCGCCGCGTCGTCATCGACAGCCTCGGCGACCTGGCCGCCACCGTGGTGGACCGGGCCCGCTTCGACGAACTGATCTACTCCCTGGCGCAGCGCTGCTCGCACCAAGGAGTCAGCCTGATGTTCACCTACGAGATCCTTGAGTTGTTTCAGATCAGCCGGATCAGTGATGTCCGGCTGTCCCACATCGCCGACAACGTTGTGCTGCTCCAACATGTCCAACACGGCCCGGACCTGAAGCGGTCGCTCACTGTCCTCAAGTCCCGCGGCTCCGACAGTGCCCGCACCACCCGCGAGTTCCACATCGCCGCGGGAGGTATCACGCTCGGTGAACCGATCGACCCGAGATCATTCCGAGCGTCGTGAACCCGAGTTGCCGCAGCAGGGGTAGTCGTGAAGCAAACCGCGGAGCGAGCCTTGAGATCATCATGGGGTCTGCCCGCCGTCTGGCGGGGCAGGTGGCGGCGGTTAGCCCGGCGGCGCTTGATGCAGAGAAAACCTTCGAGGTCACCGTCGACGCCCGACCGGCCGTTTGGAGCCAGGTCGACGCGCCGCACGGCGGCCGGGTACGGCTGATCGACGTTCCGGCGGGATGTCTGCGGATCAGACGGGCCGGGGGCCGTTTCTTACGTACGGGCAAGGAGTGTCCGTACGCGGCCACCCGGTGGCGTGGGAGGAGCTGAATCGTGGTGACTGATGGCCTCGAGGTACGGGTCGTGGAATGCTACCGGCGCGCCGTGGTGGTTGCGTGTGGCGAGGTGGACATGAGTACTGTCCCGATACTTCACGATGCCCTCGTCGCCGCCCAAAAAATAGCAGCCGACGTGGTTATTGACTTGGGCGGCGTAACTTTCATCGATTCCACGGGGATCAATGCTTTGATCGGGGCGTACCGGCGAAGGCCGGAGGACGGGAGCTTGAAAGTGTTCGGTGCTACGTCAATCGTCCGCCGGGTTCTCGAGATTACAGGCGTGGCCGAACTCCTCGTTCTGAAGACTCAACCTCTCGCCTGGCAGCAGGTCACATATCACAGTAGTGGCTGGCGCCAGTGGATGACCGAGAAGAGAACGAATGACGGTGTTCCACTGGCGGAGATTATCGAGATTGGCGCCCCCGGCGGTGGGAGTGACGACGGTGTGCGGTATGCCCTTGAGCATCAGGGAGAGACCAGCCTGTTTGGATCGCTCGAGGAGGCTATGCGAGCTGCAGCACTCCTGTGCTCCGATCACTGAGCAGGGACCACATTGAAATGTCCAATCCACTCTGGAGGGGTCAGGTGCTAGTCTTTCTGGTGAGACGCTCCCATCTGTTCGGCCCAGTGTCGCAACGGCAGCTGAGTGTTATCGGCCCCAGTGCGCCGACGTGCGTAGTGTCGCTGGAGGCGCCGAGTAGCTACGGCAGAGGCCGCCGCGGATGAGCGCCGACTCGCCGATGGCCGGTTCATCCGAAGCGTCGAGACAGGCAGCGGACGTCGCGGACCAGCTGGGGGCTCTCGAGTCGGTCACCGACGTGTCACTCGGCCACCTCGACGTGGACGACCTGCTCATCGAGCTGCTCGACCGGGTCGCGGGGTTGATGGCCGTGGACACCGTAGCGGTGCTGCTCCTCGACGAGGTCTCCCAGCAACTCGTGGCGCGCGCCGCATGGGGGATCGAGGAAGAGGTTCGCCAAGGAGCACGGGTGCCTGTTGGCCATGGCTTCGCCGGGCGAATCGCGGCCACCGGACAGCCCGTCGTTCTCGACCGGGTCGACTCCAGCACCGTGGCCAACCCCCTGCTATGGGAGAAAGGGATCCGCACCATGCTCGGAGTCCCGCTTCTCAGCGGCGAGGAGGTACTAGGGGTGCTCCACGTCGGCAGCGTCACCAAACGGAGCTTTACCCAAGCCGACTCCGAACTACTTGCCCGCGTGGCCAGCCGAGTGGCGGCCGCCATGCTGGCCCGCCAGCGGGATGTGGAACGCGCCGCCGCCAGAGTCGTCCAGCGCAGTCTTGTACCTACGCCGCTGCCTCAGCTGCCCGGCATCGAGTTCGCCGCCCGCTACGTACCGGCCGAGATCGGGGGTGTGGGTGGGGACTGGTACGACGCGTTCGCACTACCAGACGGCCGACTGTGGGTCATGGTCGGCGACGTGGTCGGCCACGGTGTCCGAGCCGGGCTCGTGATGGGTCGACTGCGCAGCAGCCTGCGGTCCTACGCGCTCGACTATCCCTCCCCCGAGGAGGTGCTGGCTCGGGCTGACCACAAGCTGCAGTTCTTCGAGCCCGGAGAGACCGCGACCGTTCTCTGCGCCGTCCTCGACCCGCCCTACGAGGCCATACAGCTGTCTCTCGCTGGCCACCCGCCCCCGGTCGTCGTCACGCCCGACGCGCCCGGGGCCCTTGTCGAGGTCAACCCCGGGCTGCCTCTGGGCGTCGACCATCACATCCCCAGATCCTCGGTCAGGGTGCCACTCGGGTCGGACGCGGTGCTGATTACCTACACCGACGGGCTCATCGAACGCCGAGGCAAGTCCCTCGACGACGGGTTCGCCCTGCTCTGCCGAGCAGCACATGCACACCACCCCGAGCAGGTCTGCTTCGAAGTGATGGACGCCCTCATCGGGCGCCACGCACCCGAAGACGACATCGCGGTACTGGCCGTCCGCCGCCATCCCATCGACGAGGAGGCCGGCCTCCTCCCCTGATCGAGGTGACGCAGGGCCCGACAACTGCCCCTCACCACAGGTCGGGCATACGTCGAGACGGCCTGCGACACCCGGACCGCCGCTCTGCTCACCCTCGGCGACTCAACCGCTCGCCACCTCGGCCACCGCCGTTCTCACGGTCACGTCACCGGCGAACGGAATCGGATCAGCTTCCGGTACTGGGCTGGTCCATATCGGCGCGGCAGTTCGGTATTGTCGCCCGGCGTTCGTCATCGCCCTTTCCTGAGCTCAACGACCTCGACTGGGGCCTGAGCGAAGCGTGGCATGGCCAGCTCTCGAGCGTCGTCGACGTAGCCATCCCCTCTCGATCGTTTCGAACTTTGAGCAGCGAGTTCCGAGCTTCGACGACCGATCCAAGAAGGCATTCACATGGCTCTCATCGACAAAGAGGGCTGCGTCGAGCAACCCGAGAAGCTACCGCTCCTTTTGAGCGGGTGCAGTCGGCTCATGAGGATTCACTCTGGTGGGCGTGTAGGAGGAGAGACCTCTATCCCAGGTCTGAAACGGGTACCTTCTCAACTACAGCAACGAGCTGCGACGTGCCGGTCCCACCAAATCCTGGCTCCGAGGTGCATTGCCCGGAGGGTCTGTCGTGGTCAGCGGCTGGGGGCGCTTCGAATAGATTTCGGCCCAGACTTCCTTGCCGTGAGGGCCGGTGTCGTAGCCCCAGTTGTCGGCGAGGGTGGCGATGATGCTGAGTCCTCGGCGGGTGGGTTCGGGCGCCGCCGGGTGTCTGGGGGTGGGGGCGCCGGGGTGGAGGTCGGTGACTGAGATGCGGACTAGGTCGTTGGTTTGGGTGACGCAGACCCGGAGCTGGGAGCGGGCGTGAACGACTGCGTTGGCGCTCAGCTCGCTGACGATCAGCACTGCCGCTTGATGGTCGCCGGTCCACTCCCAGTCCAGGAGGGCTTCGGCCGTCACGCGGCGGGCCCTGCTGGGGGCGCCTGAGGTCGGCGCCAGCTCGGCGGTTGCGAGTCTGTCGGCTTGGGCGGCGCGGTCTGGCAGGTTCGGCGCTGTCCCGACGAGGGCAGAGTGGAGCCGGCAGACTGCTTCTCGGTCGCCGCCGGCGATGCTGACGGTGTCGGATCGGTAGGCGCAGTAGAGGGAGAAGTCGTGATCGGCGGCCAGGTCGTTCCAGAGACCTTCGAGCTGTAGCGCGGCGTTGACATTGCCGGCTTCCCACAGGAGCTGGACCATCTCGCCGTAGACGCGGACTGGGCCACCCCCGCCGGTGTCGATCAGCGTGCCGATAACGGATGCGAACCGGCCGGAGTCGGGGACCCCGTCGACCATGAACTGCGCCAGCGTGGCGGCGGCATCGACAAAGCGGACCATCCCGTCAGCGTCCGCCCGGCTGGCGCCTTGGTCGGCGAGTCGTTCCTCGAGCTGGCAGCGGTGGGCAGCGGTGACCACGACCAGCGCCCGGTGGCCCGTCGAGACACCGTCGAAGAGGCACTCGGTCACTCGATCGACGAGCTCGTGATCGTCGGTGTAGAAGCCCACGACGTGTGCGTCCGTCACCAGTTCTGGAGAAGCGGCGATCATCTGGGCCTCCAGTTCAAAGGTCGGGCGCTGCCATTGGAATCTACTGGCCTTAGGCGCACCTCGGCCGATGGTGCGGCCGGGGGAGATCTGGGATCTGTGCCGGCGGGTGGCTCGACAAGGTCGGTGACACCGCAGATGTCCAGGACTCGGACCACGATGGGGAGCGGCGCCCGAAGGAACAGGTCTCGGCCGTGGTCACGTTCGTAGTGGCGGGCTGTGATGAAGGCGCGGATGCCGGAGGCGTCGAGGAAGGTGACGGCCCTGATGTCGACCACTATCCCCGCCGTTTCCGGCTTTGACGCGGCCAGCACCGTGGCGAGTGCCTCGGGGGCTGTCGCCATGTCGATCTCCCCCGAAACAGCGATGACCACCCAGTCTGGTGTCGGGATGGCACCGACGGCGGAGGTTCGGGCCGAGGCGATCTCGTGCGTTTCCATGCTGCTCCTTCGTGACGTTTGTGACGTCACCGAGGTCCGGAGCGACGCTATGGAGTGCTTGCCGGCATCGCCGGGGCATCAGCGCCGACCATACACCCCCGGGCCTTCTTCCGCTCCACCGGGTTCCTCCGGCTCCGCCGAGCTTGACTCTAAACTCGAGCCCGACGTCGTTGCGTGAGGTTCGGCACAGCTCCGGTAGGGTAGGGCGAATCCACCGGTCAAGGCCGGGTGCGCTGAACCAAGTCCCCGTTGAGCGTCTGTCAAGGAGACGAGCATGGGCTTGGTAGTCGATTCGAGAGCGAATCCTCCTGACCTGCGGTGGCGTGATCGTGGCCGGTGATCGTCGGCTGCGGATCCTTGAGATGCTGGGGCGGACCGACGGGACCCCCGGGCTTGCGCGTCTTTGCGAGGTCGCGGTGGACGTGGCGGCGGTGACCGGGGCGGGGATCATGCTGGCCGCTGGCGATCAGCCCCAGGGCGGGTTGTCGAGCAGCGACGGTGTGGCCGATGTGATCGAGGAGTTGCAGTTCACGTTGGGTGAGGGACCGTGCATCGACGCCCACGGGCAGGGCTCGGCTGTGTCCGAACCGGACTTGGCGGCCCCGGCGGTAACGCGTTGGCCGGCGTTCGCGCCCGCCGCGATCGAGGCGGGGGTGCGGGCCATATTCGGGTTCCCCGTCCGGACCGGGACGGTCCGCCTCGGCGCGCTCAATCTCTACCGGGACCGACCCGGCCCGCTCAGCGGCGACCAGCATGCCGACGCGTTGGTCGTCGCCGACCTCGCTGCCCTGGCCATCCTGGCCCTTCAAGCCACCGTGGCACCTGGCGCTCTTGCCGCCGAGCTTGACGCCTCGTTTCCTGCGGTGGTCCAGCAAGCGGCGGGGATGGTCTCGGTCCAGCTCAACGTGACCGTCGGCGACGCGCTTGTCCGCCTGCGCGCCCACGCTTTCGCCGCCGGCCGTCTCCTCTCCGCCGTCGCCGAGGACGTAGTCGCTCGACGGCTCGCCTTCGACGATCCCCCAAGCGATGTACCCTGATCGACAGGGCATCGCAGTACGCTTTTATGCACACCAGCCCGGCGTGACGCCGGGCCGATCGCGCTGGAAGGGGGAGCTGTCCCGAACGAGAAGCTGCTCGTCGAAACTCTCGTCACCCTGGCCGACAACCTCGTCGACGACTTCGACGTGGTCGACCTGCTCATCCTGCTCAACGACCGCTGCGTGGAAGCACTCGACGTGACCGCCGCCGGGGTCATGCTCGCCGCCCCCGGCGGCGACCTTCAGGTCCTCGCCTCTTCGAGCGCGGCGTTGCGAGCCGTCGAGCTGTTCGAGCTACAAGCCGAAGAAGGCCCATGTGTGGAGTGCTATCGCACCGGCGAGCCGGTCATCGCTGCGGACCTCACTGCGCTTGATCGCCGCTGGCCCCGCTTCGCCCGCCGAGCCGTCGAAGCCGGATATCGCTCCGCCGACTCGCTGCCCATGCGGCTGCGGGGCCACACCATCGGCGCCCTCAACCTGTTCCGGACCGCGCTGGGCGGGTTGGCCGCCCCCGACCTGACCGCCGCCCAAGCCCTCGCCGACGTCGCCACCATCGCCATCATCCAGCATCGCACGGCCATCGACGCCCACATCTTGAACGACCAGCTCAGCGAGGCGCTCAACAGCCGCGTGATCATCGAGCAGGCCAAAGGCAAGGTCAGCCAAGCATCTGGCCTCGACGTGGACCAGGCATTCGATCGGCTACGCCATCACGCCCGCAACCACAACCTCCGGCTCACCGACCTGTGCCGCAACATCGCCGACGGAGCCCTCAACCCAACGGCCCTCGACCCGCTCGGACCATCACGACGACTCTGAGCCCAGCGGGGACCGTCGTGCCAATGAACCTAAGACCGGCATGACCAACGACTGTCATCGGCGGATATGAGCTTCACGGGCTATCCGCGATGGTGGGCCCCCCTCCTCGGCGACCAGTTTCGTTGGGTCCGACAAAGTCGATGCCTCGAAGCCGTCGGGTCCCCGTCGTGGGGTATCACCTGGAGCCCCGGTCCCACGCGAAGGGCGAGCTGGCTTCGATGCCGTCGGTGAGGTTCCGGCGGTGAGCGGGGAAGGCCCCGGTCGGTCATGTTTCACAGGCTGTGGTAGGTGGTCTCGGTGTTGTAGGCATCGGTACTGCTGTGGGGGCGATCCTGCGCGGTGGGCCACGTGGCTGGGTGGATCATTGGGTTGGTCGTTTCCCTCGTCAGGGTGATCCTCGCCAGCGTTGTCTGGCGCTTGCGCCGACTGTGAGGTAAGTCTTCCCTCCCACCCTCCGCGTCTCACGACCCCAAGGTGCTCTGCCTGGCTCTGCGTACCGTTGCCGGAGAACGGGTAGGAGAGCCGTCGGTTGCACAGGGTCCAGGAGGAAAGGAGAACGTGAGATGGTGAAGGTGCTGCTCGTCCTGTTGTGCCTTGCTCTTCCCTTCCTGGCGGTGCTGATCAAGGAAGGACCTTCGATAAAGGTCCTATGGGCATTTTTGCTGCAGCTCCTCGGCCACGTGCCAGGCGTCATCTACGGCATCTACCAGGTGGTAAAGGACTGAGACGCTAAGACCCCAGCCAACCGGAGTCGCCGCAACTCATAGCCGACCACACAGCAGCATGAATCTCCTCGAGGTCTCGTGCCTGACAGGACCGGTCGCAGATCCTGGGACCACGGTCCAATGATCTCAGTCTGGGAAGAGCCGGCTAAGTGCCCCCCGAATGCCCTGTAGGCTGAAAGACAAGCTGTCTCGCATGTCAGTCGTGCCTGCCGCGAATAGGCACCTTGGGGACGCCTTCCCGGGCCCGCAGGTCGTGCCACACTGAGCGATCCGGCACAGCGGGTATCGATCGGGCACCTCCGGTCGGCCGCGTCAAGAGGGACGTACGCTCGTCTTCAGATCATATCGCTCGCCAATGAGTCCAAGGGAGTCAGATCCACGTGGCGGAACGCGAGGTCCTCACCACCCCGTCTGGATGAGAGGTCCAGTACGGGGATCACCAAGTCTCTCGAAGATCAGGCCTGTGTCCACGAAGTACGTCCAATGCCCAGCTGCTTCGATTCGGCGTTGGCCTTCAGCCGACTCAACGGGCAAGTACCTGTAGCCCCTGCGTTCGACGTGATCGATCCAATATTCGGACGGCTGGCAGTTGACATGGTGGTGACCGCCCTGGCCCGGGATCGCGTGGGTCATGGCTATGACCCGACCGTTTGCAAGTGTCGTCAGCAGTGGATTGAGCCAGCAGGGATCCACATGCTCGACGACCTCGCAGCACACGACCAGGTCGCACTCCCACACGTACGGCCCCCAGCGCAGGTCGTGCCAGTCGATCGGGATGACTGCCCTACCCACATTCTGGCGCAAACCGTCAAAACCGCGCGCCTCGACTCCGCGGCGCTGCA
>JAFAWZ010000096.1 GCA_019241495.1 Acidimicrobiales bacterium
GATGGCCGCCTTGGCCGCCGCGTCGAACCCTTCGACGTCCGCGGTCGGGTCCCGCTCCGCATACCCGAGGCTCTGGGCCTCCGCCAAGGCGTCGTGGTAGGCGGTGCCGGACTCGCTCATGCGGGTGAGGATGAAATTGGTGGTGCCGTTGACGATCCCCATCACCCGCTGGATGCTCTCGCCGGCCAGCGATTCGCGCAGTGGGCGGATGAGCGGGATCCCCCCCGCCACGGCCGCTTCGAACAACAAGTCCACCCCCGCGCTCGCCGCCGCCTCGAACAGCTCGGCGCCGCAGTTGGCCAGAAGCTCCTTGTTGGCCGTGATCACCGGCTTGCCCGACTTGAGGGCGGTCAGGATGAGGGTCCGGGCCGGCTCGATACCGCCGATCACCTCGACCACGATGTCTACGTTCGGGTCGGACACGGCTGCCCCGGCGTCGGTCGTCATGATGCTCGGCGGGATCGGCGCCTCGCGCTCACGCGACCGGCTACGGACCGCGACCGTGGCCAGCCCCAGGTTCAGCCCGGTGTGGGCCGCGATGCGCTCTGCGTCATCGACGAGCAGGCGCACCAGCGCTCCCCCGACGTTGCCGCAGCCGAGCAGGCCGACCCGCAGGACCGTTGTCATGGCAAGAAGGCTAGTTGGGGCCTGGCCCGCGGCTCATGAGTCGAGCGCCATCAGGTCGTCGAGGGTCTCGCGCCGGATCACCACACGCGCTGCGCCATCACGGACGAACACGACTGGTGGTCGTGGAACCTTGTTGTACGTCGAGGCCATCGAGTGACCGTACGCCCCGGTGACCGGCGTGGCGAGAACGTCCCCTACCTTCAGGTCGTGAGGGACCTGGGCGTCGCGGACGATCACATCTCCTGACTCGCAATGCTTGCCGACCACCGTCACCCGGCGGGTCCGGGAAGCGAGGACATCGCGGACGAGGAAGGCCTCGTACCCGCTGCCGTAGAGGACCGGGCGAGGGTTGTCGCTCATGCCGCCGTCGACGCTCACGTAGGTGCGCAAACCGGCGATGTCCTTGACGGTGCCCACGGTGTAGCACGTGATGGCGGCCGAAGCGACGATGGCCCGGCCGGGCTCGGCCGTCAACCGGACGTCGTCGCCGAGGCCCGCTACTTTGGCGGCCGCCCGCACCCGCTCCGCCCACTGGACGATGGGCAAGCTCTCCTCCCCCTCGATGTAGGCGACCCCGAGACCACCCCCGACACACAGCTCCCGGAGGCCCAGGGGCAGAAAAAAGTCAGCCATCATGGCAATAGCCCGCTCGAAGGACTCGAGCGCGAATATCTGCGAGCCGATGTGGGCGTGCAGGCCGACCAGGTCAACCGGTGAACCCGGTCGTGAGAGCCGGGCCACCCCCTCGGCGGCCGCGCCCGACGCCAGGCCGAACCCGAACTTGGAGTCGTCCTGACCGGTCATCACGTACTCGTGGGTGTGCGCCTCGATGCCGGGGGTGACCCTCAACAGGGCTCGAGGCCGCCGGCCCGCTGCCACTGTCGGGACCAGTCGGTCGAGCCGGTCGATCTCGTCGAAGGAGTCGATCACGATCCGCCCGACGCCGACCTCGAGGGCGGTGCGCAGCTCGGAGTCGGACTTGTTGTTGCCGTGCAGGACGAGGCGATCGGCCGGGACCCCGGCTCTCAACGCGACGTGCATCTCCCCGGCGGTGGACACGTCGATGAACATGCCTTCTTCATAAGCGAGCTGGGCCATGGCCCGGCACAGGAACGCCTTGGATGCGTAGGCCACTCCGGTACCCCACGCGTCCACCGCTTGGGCACAACGCCTCCGCATGTGCTCCTCGTCGTAGATGAACACGGGGGTCCCGACTTCTTGGACCAGATCGAGAACGTCGACTCCCGCGATCGACAGGCGGCCGTCCTGGTCGACTCCCGCGTGGTCGGGAAGCAGGGAGAGAGGAAGCGGCCCGTGGCCGGGCGGGTGGGGCGGCTCCGGGTCGGGGTCGGGAAGCACTCAGCCCGCCTGGCTGGGGGCTCCCGTGCCCCCAGCGCCGGCCCGAGCGAGGACCGCTTCTACCCGCTCCAGCAGCTCCAGGGGCTCGAACGGCTTGGTCAGGTAGTCGTCGGCGACCGCCAACCCCGCCTGGATGTCTGCCGCCTGCGCCTTGGCCGAAAGCATGACTATCGGGATCGACTCGGTCTGGCCATCGGCCCGGAGCCGCCGGGCGACCTCCATGCCGTCCATACCCGGCATCATGACGTCGACAATGACCACGTCCGGTCCCGCCGTGCGGGCGTAAGTCAGGCCAGCCTCTCCGTCCGTGGCGGTCAGCACGTCGTAGCCCTCGATCTCGAAATTGACCTGTAGGAGGTTGACGATGATCGGATCGTCGTCGATCACCAACACCGTTCCGGGCATCCACTCATGGTAGGGCCTGCCCGGCGGCGCTATGCTGCACAACTCCGCCCTCGTAGCTCAGGGGATAGAGCACCGGCCTCCGGAGCCGGGTGCGCAGGTTCGAATCCTGCCGGGGGCACCACTGGCATTCGGGAGAGAAGGCGGGGCCGGCACGCCGGGCGACCAGCGCCGGAACGGGCCCCCAGCCAGCCAGCGAGCGGAGCCGAGCAAGCCTCGGCAAACCAGAGGCGAGAAAGCAAGGGCAAAGCGGAGAGCGGACGACCATAGGAGGCGGCGAAGCCGGATCTGGGGTGAGGAGTCGGCGCCCGAACCGACTCGTATGGGCGGCGACCTGCGAGCCGTGGACCACGAGATTCGGCGTGCTCGTTCCGCGACTCCCACCGGCACGAACAGACGTCGAGTGGCCAAGGAGGGACGGGACTAGAACGTTTCCGGGTAATGCGGCCGGGCGCGGATAGGGTCGGACATGTGGAAGGGGACGAGCGGCTACTTCTCAGCTCGTCCTTCGGGGCAGTCGCGGCTGCGTATGCCGAGCACCGTCCGGGCTACTCGCCCGAAGCTGTTTCCTGGGCCCTAAGGCCCGCGCCGGGTTCGAGAGTGGTCGACCTCGGCGCCGGGACCGGCAAGCTGACTGCCGCACTGGTCACGTTGGGAGCCGAAGTCATCGCCGTCGAGCCTGACGCAGCGATGCTGGCAGAGTTGCGCGCCGCGCTGCCGGCTGTCCGTGCCTTGCCGGGAAACGCAGAGGCGATACCACTGCCCGACGCGTCTGCTGACGCCGTGGTGGCCGGTAACGCCATGCACTGGTTCGACATGGACGTCGCAGGACCCGAAATAGCCAGGGTGCTTGCACCACACGGCATCTTGGCCGGACTATGGAACGTCTTCGACGACCGAGTGCCTTGGATTGCTGAACTCATGCAGATCGCAGGACCCGCAGCCATTGGCAAGCGGGACACGCTGAGCAACTGGCGCGTCCAGACGGCCGAAGCCCATCTACCAAGATCTGCCTCGCTCGCCCGGTTCGGTTCGCCAGAGCAGGCCGAGTTTCCCCACGGCCAGCGCCGCACCGCTGACTCGCTCGTTGCGACATTCGCAACGAAGGCGGGAGTGCTCGTCATGCCCCCACAGGTTCAAGAGACCACCCTCACTGCGATACGCGCGTATCTGGCGGGCAGATCCGAGACAGCCATGGGGGACTTCCTCCTCCCGATGCTCACCGGCGTACTGCGCGTCCGGCAACTATGAGGCGCCGGCGACTGTGAGCCACCACCAAATCCCCTTCGCAGCACGGCCACAGAACGACGGTATGACAGGGGTCGCAAGGGCACGCCAAATCGGTGATCCGCGCTCGTGAAGTCGGTTTGGCAGGCTCCTAGCGTGCAGATACGACCACGACTTGCCGACGACCTCCCGGCCGTCGAGCGCCTCGCTGATCTGATCCGCCGGATCGACGGGTATCCGGGGTACCTGCCAGGAAGTCTGCGGGACTTTCTGGTTACAGACGACGCGCTGGGAGCCTGGGTGGCCGAACAGGAGGAGATAATCGTCGGCCATGTGGCATTGCACCGACGATCCTGGGGCGAGGTCATGAGGGTTGCGTCCGAATCCATGGGGCTCGAAGATGGGCAACTTGCTGTGATCGCCCGACTATTTGTGATACCCGAAGCTCGCCAGCAGGGCGTCGGTCTCCATCTCCTGAACTCTGCCACGGCTGAGGCATGGAGGCTCGGGCGCAGGCCAATCCTAGATGTCGTCGCAAACTTGGCAGCGGCTGTCCGTCTGTACGAGAGGGCGGGATGGAAGATAATCGGAACGGTCGAGTTCCGACACCCAGACGGCCGACGCCTACCCGAGCACGTCTTTGCCGGACCGCTCCCCGGCTCCTATCGAGGCAGCGCATAACGCCGCCCAGAACGGACCCGTTCGA
The DNA here is from genome assembly GCA_019241495.1 of Acidimicrobiales bacterium. Lineage (GTDB taxonomy): Bacteria > Actinomycetota > Acidimicrobiia > Acidimicrobiales > Palsa-688 > JAFAWZ01. Next base: position 4,322 of record JAFAWZ010000096.1, read on the forward strand.
GTCAAGCCCGTGCAAACACCTGGCACCCGGGATTCGGCCGTTCCGCGTCCGCGGGCCCTGCGGCGGACCTCACGCCGGGATGGCTGAGAGAAGCTCCTCGTGCGGCCAGGCCTTCGACAGAAGCTCGGACATCATCGGGTCGGAGCTTTCGTCGAGGTAGGGGGTTGCGTCCGGGTCTCTCACGGCTGCCTTGGCGGGAGCGGCGAGCAGCCCGAATAGCGGGATGCTGTTGGCGAGCCAGCAGTCGAAGGTCAAGTCCTTGTATTCAGGCTCCGACCAGACCCTCGCGATCCGCTGCAGGTCATCGGGACGGACAGCCGTCCACACGCCGAAGGTGACGGTGTACCCACCGGTCAACTTCACCGGCAGGAGGCATCGGACGAACGGGCCGACGCCGGGGACCTGCATCATCACGGCCTTGTTGGGATCGGCATCGGTAATCCACGTCCCCTCGGTCTGTTCCTGGCGCGGGCTTTGGAGCACGGGATCGGGTAGCCGAAATCGGACATTACGATTGTGGGCATCGATCGGTCTGCCACAGTTCGGGCAGAGGTCGTCGGACATCCCCCGA
>JAFAWZ010000099.1 GCA_019241495.1 Acidimicrobiales bacterium
ACGGGTCAAACGCTGCGGCTATGGGCATCGCAGCTTCGACCACTACCGCCTCCGAGTCCTCCTCCACGCCGGCGGAGTCACCTGGCCCAGACGGCCATCACCACCCAGAATCAGAACCCGTCGTCCCTACTCAAACGCGTAGCGCCAGAATATGCAGGATGGTGACGAGTATTGAACTTCTTGGACTAGGGTTGCTATGTCACCCGGAGGACGGCGGAAATTGCTGAGGCCAGCCGTAATCGTTTCCTGAGCAATCTTGACTTCCTCTGGATACAACGAATCGCCATATATTGCACGTAAATCCCGAAGAACTTCTGGAGTTACCGAAGCGTTCGCGATCAAGGCCCGTGTTGCATCACCATTGACATGATTCAGGACTGCGAAGACTGCATTCACATACGCCACTGTTATCACCTTGGGAATCACGTTTGGATTGGGAGAGGGCGGCGCGGAGGAGTGTCCGTTGCTCGAACAAGCTGCAACGCTGACCAGTACCGCCAAAAAGAGAGCTAGATATCCGCGTCTCATAGCCTCTCCAGTACTTTCGCACGTCCCGAAGCCGGACGCAAGGGCCTAAATCGTACGTTTCAGTTATCCCTGGCCACGCGGCCTTCCTCGATCCCCTCGATAGCGGCCGTCGCCGCGCAGGGCCCTCCTCGAGACGGCCGGGCGCGTCGCATCTCTGTTCTGTGGACGCTCGTCGCCATTTCTTGACGACCAGCGCCCTCAGAAAGGCTCGGTTGACACAGACTTCCGGGTGAAATGACATGAAAGTCTCCGAACGGACCTAGCACCCGTCCGGACCTGCGCAGGCCCTTACCGGCCCCCGCTCAGCGTTTCCCAGTCCCGGCTCACGACCTTGACCTGCATCGGCGGGTCCAATCGTCCGGCCAACGCCCGGGTAACCGCCACATCATCTCCCTCTGGCAACACCAACCACAACTCTCACGCCCCGGCCACACCAGCCGTCGCCCCGTACATGAGCCAGCAGTCCGCCGCCGTGGGTACGACGTCGAGGTCGATCCCCTCCGAGCAGATCACCACCGCCGCCGCCCCGGCCAAACTGACCACCACACACGGAGCAGCCCCCGCCTCAGGCAGATCGAACCACGGCATCGGGGGAGCAACCGGCCGGAGAGAGGCGAAGCCGAAAGGCTCCGGAGCCGAGCACATCACCGAGCGCAACCAACGACTCCGGGCGAGAGTGTTCGCCGGATGGGCGGCGGCGTCTCTCACCCGTAGAGAACGGACCACCCGGACGGTCTCGGCCAACGCTTCGGACACGTTCTCGTCGGGGCGCATCTCAGCGCGCGCTGCCCGGTCGTGGCGCCCGACTCCCACCTCGAGGTGGTCGCCGACCAGGCGGGCCACCTCCAGGCCCAGCACTTCACCTCGCAGGAGACCGTGCTCCATCACCACCTCCACACCCTGCGATGTCAGGAGTGAAACGGCCCAGGCAGGCGGCGACACAGGGTCGGCGACGATCGGAGAAGGAACGGCGGGTGAGATCGATCGCCCCTGGACTGTCCACACCGACGGCGGCTCACTGAAGGCGGACGCCCGCCGGGCGACCGTCCCCGATGCCAGCTCGCCTTCGACCAGGACGTCCACGGCGGACGCTCCTGCCCGCCAAGCCCAAGCCAACGCCGGGCCCAACCTCGACACGGCACCGTCGTCGATCAATACCCAGGCCCGCAACGAGCCAGGATCAGACGACAGCAGCGCCGCCCCACCCGGCAAAACCGAGCCGTCGGCGCGCGCTGCTGTCTCTTTGTCCCAATTACCGGCGACCAGCACCCGGAGCTTCGTGCCCCGCAGCTGGTCCAGCGACAGAGAAGTCGGGGTTACTTCTTCCCGCTCCTCCGCCCGTAGCGCCGCTCGAAGCGCTCGACCCGGCCCCCGGTGTCGACCAGCTTCTGCTTCCCGGTGTAGAAGGGGTGGCACTCGTTGCACAGCTCGGTGTGCAGTTCGGGCTTGGTGGACCGGGTAGTAAAGGTGTTCCCGCACGAGCAGGTCACCTTGGCCTCTATGTACTGGGGATGGATGTCTGCCTTCATAGCGTGCCTTTCAGATTACCGGTGTGGCATTCTTGGCCACTTCGGCGAGGAACTCGTTGTTGTTCTTGGTCTGCTTTAGGCGGTCCAGGAGAAGCTCCAGCCCGGCGGCGCCGCTGCCCTCGCTGGCCAGGGCGTTCAACACCCGGCGCAGCTTCCAGACCTGCTGCAGCTGGTCCCGGCCGAAGAGGAGCTCCTCGTGGCGGGTCGATGAACCGTTGACATCTATGGCCGGGTAGATGCGCCGTTCCGCCAGCTTGCGGTCCAGGCGCAGCTCCATGTTCCCCGTGCCCTTGAATTCCTCGAAGATCACCTCGTCCATCCGGCTTCCGGTTTCCACCAGCGCAGTGGCCAAGATCGTCAACGATCCGCCTTCTTCGATATTCCGCGCCGCCCCGAAGAACTTCTTGGGGGGGTAGAGAGCGCCGGTGTCGATGCCGCCCGACATGATCCGGCCGGTGGCCGGGGCGGCGAGGTTGTAGGCGCGGGCCAGACGAGTGATGCCATCGAGGATGACGACCACGTCCTTACCGGTCTCGACCATGCGCTTGGCCCGTTCTATGGCCAGCTCGGCGACCTGGGTGTGTTCTTCGGCCGGCCGGTCGAAGGTCGAGGCGATGACCTCCCCCTTCACCGACCGGGACATGTCGGTGACCTCCTCGGGCCGCTCATCGACGAGCAGCACCATCAGGTAGACCTCCGGGTTGTTCACCTCTATGCAGTGGGCAAGCTGCTTCAAGATCGTCGTCTTTCCTGCCTTTGGAGGTGAGACGATCAGGCCTCTTTGGCCCTTGCCGATCGGAGAGAGGAGATCGACGATCCGGGCCGTCAGGTCAGCTGGATGCGTGGGTAGTTCCAGCTTCAGCTTGGTATCGGGAAAAAGGGGGGTCAGGTTCTCGAAACGGGGACGGGCCCTGGCCTCGTCGGGAGTCATACCCGATACAGAGTCGATGCGCAGGAGGGCCGGGTACTTCTCGTTTCCCCCCGCGGGTCGGGCCGCGCCTTCCACCCGGTCACCTCGGCGTAGGGCGAAACGGCGAACCTGGCTGATCGAGACGTAGACGTCGCCCGGTCCTGAGAGGAAGCCGGCGGTGCGGAGGAACCCGTACCCCTCGTCGCGTACATCGAGGTGCCCAGACACCGGGATGGGCTCGCCGCTGTACTGGCCCTGGTTGTCCGAGCTCTGGCCGGCCAGATCTCGCTCGGTCCGGTCGAATCGATCGCGGCCCCGGCGCCGGCGGCTGCGCCGGTTTCCCAGCTCTCCGTCGTATGAGCGCTGAGAGCCCTCGTGAGAGGGAGCGTCAGCGTGATCGGCACCGGCCCCGTCGCGATCGCGCTCGGCGACTGAGACGGGACGGGCGTTGTCGGCCATGCCGCCACTTGCTTCGATGAAGGGCAGCTCCGGGTTGCTGTTGCTCGGGATCGGCCGACGGGCCGCCCCCCCGCGTCCGGCCCCCGGCCCGGACGAGGCCGGGCTCAACTCGGCCGGCTCGGTCGAGACCTCCTCAGTGAGCTGGGCGGGCTCGGGCGTCGAGCCGGCGATCTCGTCAGGGGTCGCTGCGGCCTTTCGGGTCCGGGTGCGCCGCCGCGGAGCGCTCTCTCCGTTGTCCGCGGCCGAGGGCCCCGGATCAGACACTGGCGGGTCCGACACCCGCGGCTCGGACGCTGGCGATTCGGACGCTGGCGACTCGGACGCCGATGACTCGGACGCCGACGCTGGCGACGATGATCCAGATACCCGCGACCCCGACCCTCTCGACCCGGCGGCGCGCGAGCGGGGCGCCCCGGCTGGGGCCGAGTCGGACTCGCCGTCGGTTTCGATGCCGGTGGCACGGAGGATTTGTGTGATCAGATCGGCCTTCTTGGCCCGAGCGGCGGGGCGGGCGCCCAGCGCATCGGCGATGGCTACGAGCTCGTCGCGCTCCTTGGCTTCCAGGACCGAGCGTTCGAGCTGCGGTTGGCTCATTTGCACCTCTAATTGGAAGGTTGTCCGCTAGTGATTCGGGCGGGGTCCGACGCTCTTGCGGGATCAAAGAGATCGGGGGGATCGGTTGGTGCCGTACTGCCTCCGGCCCAAGATGGGATTGACACCCGTGAGTCGGCTGCTCCTTTGGGCCGCACCGCCGGTGGCCTCAGCCACCGGCCCCGATCCATGGTAGCGATAACGACGCACGAGCGGCAACCGGGGGTCTCTACCGACGGCCGGGCCGCCACCCGGGCCGCCTGGCACCGCCCCGACCCGCCTCCCGGACCCGCCGCCCCACTGCGACCAGGACGGGGCGCGCCCGGCCCAAACGGGATCTAACCCGAAAATGAATCAGGCCGCGGGCTCGAGGGAGACTTTGTAGCCGAGGGCTTCGAGTTGGC
>JAFAWZ010000287.1 GCA_019241495.1 Acidimicrobiales bacterium
TTCTTCATGTAGCGGCTGTGACCCGGCACATCGACGAACTCCGCGATCCGCCCCGAGGGCAGGGCCACGGTCGCGAAACCGAGGTCGATGGTCATGCCCCGCTCCTTCTCGAGGGCGAAGCGGTCCGGGTCGACACCGGTCAGGGCCTGCACCAAGGTGGACTTGCCGTGGTCCACGTGGCCGGCGGTCGCCACGACGGTCACGAGCCGGATACCCCTTTCAGCGCACGGGCCAACTGCTCGTCTTGTTCGGGGAACACGGTCCTCATGTCGCAAACGGTCGAACCGTCGACGAGGTGAGCGACGACCGGCGTGGCACAGGACCGGAGCGCGCCGGTGACGTCGCCGATCGCGGCCAGGCCGGCCGACGGGATGGTGACATCAGGAAGCGTGCCACCTCCCATCACCGATTCACACTCGGTGATGGCCCAGCGCGGTCCGGGACTAACCGCCTCCGCCCGGTGTGCCAGCTCGTCGACCGAAGCGGTCGCCATGCGCCACAAAGGGAGAACCCGGCCGGCGTCGCGCCGCAGGTATGACAGCGCCACGTCCTGGAGAGCCTCGAGCACCAGCCCCCCGGCGCGCACCACGCGCGCCAGCGCGTGGCGGGCACACCGCTCCACCAGATCGGTCCGTCCTGCGATCACGCCCCCCTGAGGGCCCCCGAGGAGCTTGTCGGTGCTGAAGGTGACCAGATCGGCCCCGGCCGCGATCGTCTGGCGAACGGCCGGCTCGGAGCGCAGCCACCGCGGTGGACCGCCGGCCAGCCACGGGCATTCGGAGTCGACGAGACCAGAGCCGATGTCTACCACGACAGCGATGTCGTCGCGGGCTCCGACCATGGCCGCCAGGTCCCGAACTGCGACATCGGCGACGAAGCCGGTCATGCGGTAGTTGGAGGTGTGGACCTTCAGCAGGATGCTGGTCTCCGGTCCGATGGCGCTCTCGTAGTCACCCCGCCGGGTCCGGTTCGTGGTCCCCACCTCGACCAGCCGGGCGCCCGACGCGGCCATGACGTCGGGGATGCGGAATCCGCCCCCTATCTCGACCAGCTCCCCGCGGCTGACGATCGCCTCGGATCCGGCGGAGAGCGCGGAGAGCGCGGAGAGCGCGAGGTAAAGCGCCGACGCACCGTTGTTCACCACCAAAGCGGCCTCGGCCCCGCACGCGAGGGCCAGAAGGGCGGCGCTGTGGCTGGACCGGTCGCCCCGTCGACCGGTGCTCAGGTCGAGCTCGAGGTTCGTGTACCCGGCCGGGCGAGCCACCGCCAGCGGGGCCCGGCCCAGGTTGGTGTGAAGAAGGACGCCCGTGGCGTTGACGACCGGCTGCAGCAGCCGGCGCTGTTCCCGCTCGGCCAGCTCGCCGGCCCGACCGGGGATCGACCCGGGATCGCCCGCGGCTGCCCCTTCCGCAACCGCCCGGCGGGCCACCTGGACGAGGAGGGGATGGGGTAGCCCGGTGGGCGTCAGCTGCTGGGCCAGCGTCTCCACCGACGGCGGCCGATCTGTGGCGTCAGTCACCCGAACGATGCTAAGCGCTTGCGACGGGACTACTTGGACGAAAAGGAGGCGGCGGCATCTCACCCTGAGTCGAATTGCCCAGTGCCGCCAAGCAGTGTTCTGACGTGGCAGTGATGCCGCCGCCTCCTTTTCGTTTACTCAGGTCCGGTCGCAGGTACTAAGGGTTTTGGTGGCGGAGGTGGACGGGAATCGAACCCGCCGCTGCGGGATCACCACAGCCAGCCGCTTTGAAGGCGGTGGAGGCCACCAGACACTCGAACACCTCCGGCCTGGACTCTACCGGGAGACTGCCTGGGACGACCGGGGCGCGGGCGGAAGGGAGGTGGGGCGCGCGGCCTGATCCTCCAACCGTGTGACCCTCGAACCGTGTAACCCTAAATCGTGTAAATAGCCTCGAGCACGTCGAGCTTGGCCGCCCGGCGGGCTGGCCACACCGCGGCGCCGACGCCGAAGATGGCGGACAGGATCAGCACCACGACGATGGTCGTGACAGGGATGGCGATGGTGGTGATGAAGCTCGTCCCCAGGGCGGAGACGACCGCCACCCCGAGCCCGGTCCCGAGCACCAGCCCGAGGATGGCCCCCATCACGGAGACGAGGAGCGACTCGGATCGGATGGTCCGCTTCAACTGCCTTCGCTGCATCCCAACGGCACGAAGCAGCCCGATCTCACGCGTCCTTTCCATCACCGACAGGGCAAGCGTGTTGACCACCCCGATGAGGGCGATGACGATGCTCAGGCCGAGGAGGGCGTAGACGATGGCCAGAATGGTGCCGAGCTGCTTCTTCTGGTCGGATTTGAACTGAGCGGCTGTCTGCACCTTGACGTTCCCGTAGGAGTGCAGGGCGTTCTGGAGGGCGGCGGTCATCTGCGGGCCTACCTGGGCGGAGCGGAGGGCAATGAGCTGATCGCGAACCTGGTTCACGTTGGCGGCCAACAACTGGCTCGAGATCACGTAGTTACCGAGGAACTGGTTGGTCTTGAAGGTGCCGCCGATCACGACCGGCCGGACGCCGGTGGCCACGAAGCCCATGGGCAGCACCTGGCCGACCCGGTAGTGGTCGTTCTTGGCCACGGTGGAATCGATCAACACCTCTCCTCGTCCCAAGGCGGCCGCCGAACCGCTCACCATATCGAGGGTCATCACCTGAGGACCGGCGACAGGGTCGATGCCGGTGACCTGCTTGCCGACCCGGCCGAGGTGCCACTCGGCCTGGCTGAGGCCGCTCACCGCGGTGATTCCGGGGACGGCCGCCAAGGTGCCCTCGGCCGCCGGGGCAACCGTCGTGAACCCACCGGCTGAGAGGACGTAGTCAGCCTTCACCGATTGGTCGAACAGCCCGTTGAACGACGCCGTCGCCGACTGTCCCAATGTGGCGATGGCAGCCACCAGGGCCAGCCCGACCATCAGGGCCGAGGCGGTCGCGGCCGTCCGCCTGGGGTTGCGGACGGCGTTCTCCCGGCCCAGCTGGCCGGTCACACCGGCCAGGGCGGGCAACGGCCGGCCCAGGAAGCTGACGAGCGGCTTCACCGCGAACGGGGCCAGCATGGCCACCCCGATGAACACCAGCGCGGCGCCGATCCCCACGGCCAGGATGCCGGCCGAGGCGAACAGGCCGACCGCCAGCACCAGCGCTCCGACCAGGAACACCGCACCCCCGGTGACGGCCCGCCTACGAAGCGAGGTCTCCTGGAAGACGGCGTCCTCTCGGAGACCGGCGGCGGGCGGGATGCGCCCGGCCCGCAGAGCCGGGAGGACGGCCGAGACGAGGGTGACGAGGGTCCCCACGATCAATCCCACGATCGCCGTGCGGGCCTCGAACTGCAGGCTGGAGCGGGGCAGATCGACGCCCAGGGCGGACAAGAGGCTGTAGAGCCCGGCAGCCAGGCCGACTCCCACGCCGAGGCCGACCGCGGCCCCGAACAGGCCGGTGAAGGCGGCCTCGCCCAGCACTGACATGTTGATCTGCCGCCGGCTGGCGCCGATGGCGCGCAGCAGGGCGAGCTCGCGCGTCCGCTGCCCGACGAGGATCGAGAATGTGTTGAAGATCAAGAACGCCCCGACGAACAGCGCGATGCCGGCGAACACGAGCAGGATCGTGTTGAACTGGTTCAAGCCCTGAGTGACGGCGTTGGCCTGCTGGGCGGCCGCCTCTGCCCCGGTGACCACTTCGAAGCCTTTGGGGAGGCGGTCGCCGATGGCCGATAGCAGGGTCGCGCTGGGCGTCCCGGGGACCGCGGACACGTCGATCTCCGACACGTAACCCGATTTGCCGGCGATCTGCTGGACCGTCGGCAGGTCGAAGGTCACGACGGTCGCCCCTCCGAGGTTGTCCGTCGACCCGAAGCCGGTTATGCCTACGACGGTGAACTGGCGGGGTCCCTGGTTGCCGACCACCGTCACCTGGTCCCCGATGTTGAAGTGCTGTTTCTTGGCGGTGCCGTTGTCAATGGTCATCTGGTCGGGTCCGGACGGGGCCACACCGCGGCGCAGGTTCAGAACCGACAACTTCCGGTCGGGCAGCCAGGAGAAGGCCAGGGTCGGGGCGTGGGAGGAGACGGACTTCCCCGACTTGTTGAGCAGGGTGACCAACCCCACGACGTTGGCGTCGGCGGCCGTCACACCCGGTGTCGAGCGCACCGTGGCGACCAGCGATTCGGGGGTGAGGGGCCGGTTGGCGTTGAAGTCACCGTTACCGTTTCCTCCGTAAGGCGCGACGCCCCGTACTACCGCGTCCTTGCCTGCCGAGGTTTGCTGAAAAAGGGCATTGAAGGTGTGCTTGATGGTGTCGGTAAGAACGAACGTCCCCGACACGAAAGCCACACCCAGCACCACGGCCAGCGCCGTCAATGCCAGCCGGAGCTTGTGAGCCATCAGGGACTTGATGGTCGCCTTGAACATGAGTGTGCGACCTCAGTCCAGCTTCATCCGGTCTATGACCCGCTCCGCGGTCGGGTCGGTCATCTCATCGACGATCCGCCCGTCGCCGAGGAACACGACCCGGTCGGCGAATCCGGCCGCCCCTGGATCGTGGGTGACGATGACGACGGTCTGGCCGAGCTGGTCGACCGCGTTGCGCAGCAGCTTCAGGACCTCGCGGCTGGACCGCGAGTCCAGGTTGCCGGTCGGTTCGTCACCGAAGATGATCTGCGGCCGGGTGACGAGGGCGCGTCCGACCGCGACGCGCTGCTGCTGACCACCGGACAGCTCCAGCGGCTTGTGCTTCAAGCGGTCGCCGATGCCGAGCGTGGTCACGACGGAGTCCAGCCAGGCCCTGTCGGGCTTGCGGCCGGCCAGGGTCAAAGGCAGGGTCAGGTTCTCGAGGGCGGTGAGCGTCGGTACCAGGTTGAACGTCTGGAAGATGAACCCGACCCGGTCCCGGCGGACGGCCGTGAGCCGGCGGTCGTCGAGGGAACCGAGATCGAGGTCGCCGATGAAGACCTTCCCGCTCGTCAGGCGGTCCAGCCCGGCGAGGCAGTGCATCAGGGTGGATTTACCCGACCCCGACGGTCCCATGATGGCGCTGAACCGGCCCGCCTGGAAGGTGACGTCCACCGAGTCGAGGGCGGTGACTGCGGTCTCGCCGCGACCGTATATTTTGACCGCTTCCACCGCTTGGGCCGCGGCGTTCTCCACCGGTGCTATTCCCAGTCTGGTTTCGCCTTGCATACCCGCGAGTCTGACCGTCTCGACCCGCCCTGTCGACCTACCTTGGGATGAATACAGGTACAACTAAAGATGTATTAGGGCCGCCCTCATGACTTGGCGAAACCGGCCAGCAGTCGGTCTAGATTGTGCCGCACGATATCGTCGACGACCTGCTGGGGTAACCCGCCGCCGAAGGCGAGCAACGTCTCGGGCGAGCTGACCGTCCACCCGGGCCGACCGAACACCAGGCGTTCGTGGCCGACCTCGCGGACGAACTGGAGGACCTCGAGCGGGTGCCAGGCGATGGAGATGTCGAACCACAGGTTCGGGTTGCGGTGCGCGATGGCCCGGCACTCCTTGGCGCTCGTCGGGCCCGACATGGCGTCGAGCACCACCAATGGATGTTCGGGATGCCGGGACGCGACCAGCTCGATCAACATCGGGGATTCGAGGGTTGACTCCGCCACGCAGTGGATCATCGGCAGCATGGCCAGCTCGGCGAGGCGGTCGACCTGCCGGACGATCCACGGGTCGTCCGCCCAGAGACCCTGCCAGCGAGGATGGTAGGTGACGCCGATGAGCCCGATGTCGTGGATCCGGTCGATCTCGGCCAGCCCCGCCGGGCCGTATTGAGGATCGACGGTGCCAAGCCCGAACGGGAAGCGGTCGGGATCGCGCTGCACCAACCCGTGGACGAGGTCGTTGGCCCGGCGGGTCGCAGCCAGGCCGTCGACCCTCGGGTAGAAGTCACCGGGCAGCACGACCGAACGGTCGCAGCCGACCCGGCCCATCTCCTCCACGCGCTCTTGGTAGGTCGCCTCGGCCCACTCGGCGTCGGGAGCCGGCTCGCCATCGAGCCACTCGCTGTAGTGGCGGCCGAAGTGGTAGTGGACGTCGAAGATCTCGACGGTCACCTCAGGCGGCGGAGATGCTGGCGGGCAGTTTGGGGAGCGGGTGGCGGAACAGGGTGGAGGCGTTCTTCCAGGTGACCTTCTCGACGGTTTCGACGTCGAGGCCACCGAGCCGGCGAGTCAGGAAGTCCTGGGTGTCGGGCCACGTCGACGAGGCGTGCGGGTAATCGACCTCTACCATCACGTGGTCCACCCCGATCCGATCAACGGTGCTGATCGTGGACGGGTCATCGATGGTGCAGAACCAGAAGTTCTTGCGGATGGCCTCGCTCGGCTTGATGCCGGCGTCCCAGTCGTTGCCCACGCTGCCCATCTCGTAGATCTCCATGAACTCGAGACGATCGATGAACATGGCGACCCACCCGATCCCCCCCTCGGAGAGAGCGATCTTGATGTTGGGGAAGCGCAACGGGATCCGGGCCCACAGGAAGTCGGCCGCGGCCGCCAGCCCGCAGATCGGGAACAACGAGGTGGCCTGCTGGATCGGTGCCTCGGGGGACAACGTGGCATGCCACTCCCCGGTTCCGGTGTGGAGGCAGATGACCGTCTCGGTCTCCTCGCAGGCCCGGAAGAAGGGATCCCAGTGCGTGGTGTGCACGCTGGGGAAGCCGACCTTGGCGACCCCTTCGGGGAAGCTGACCGCCTTGAACCCGCGGGCCGCGTTGCGCCTTACCTCCTCGGCCGCGATCTCAGGATCGCCCAGCCAGGAGATCTGCAACGGGATGAACCGATCGGGATAGGCACCGGCCCACTCCTCGATGTGCCAATCGTTCCACGCCCGCACACAGGCCAGGCCCAGTTCCGGGTCCTTGCTGCGGGCGAACTTGGTGCCGGCAAAGCCGGCGAGCAGCGAGGGGAAACAGAGGGACGCGTCGATCCCGGCCAGGTCCATGTCGGCCACCCGGGCGTGGGGGTCCCACGCGCCCTTGCGCATCTCGTCGAAGCGGGTCGGCTCGAAATTCCACTCCTCGCGTGGCCTCCCGACGACCGCGTTGAGCCCGATATTGGGGATGCGCTCGCCTTCGTACTCCCAAACCTCGACGCCGGAGTCGAGCTCGACGATCCGCGGCGCGCTCTCGGCGAAACGGGCCGGTACCCGGCCCTCGAACATGTCGCGCGGCTCGCACAGGTGATCGTCGACCGAGATCAGCCGGTATACCTGCTTACGAGGTTCAGGATCAGGTAGCAGCATGACCGGAACGCTACCCCTATTTGACATCGTCGATCTAGCGATGAGTTCTTTCTGGCCGGGACGTCATGATTGGTGAACTGGTACCAGAACATGAAGGAGGAGGCCGATGACCGGCGTACGCGTGCTCGTGGGGACCCAGAAGGGTGGCTTCGTGCTCACCTCGGACGGGAAGCGAGCGGATTGGGACGTTCGCGGCCCGCTCTTCGGGGGCTGGGAGATCTACCACATGACCGGGGCGCCAAGCGACCCGTCCCGCCTGTACGCCTCGCAGTCGACGGGCTGGTTCGGCCAGATCGTCCAGCGCTCCGACGACGGGGGAGACACGTGGAGGCCGGCGGGGAACCAGTTCTCCTACGAGGGGGGTGGAGGCCAGCATCTCTGGTATGACGGGACCCCCCACCCGTGGGAGTTCGCCCGGGTATGGCACCTCGAGCCATCGCCGACCGACCCTGACACCGTCTTCGCGGGCGCGGAAGACGCATCTCTCTTCAAGTCCACCGACGGGGCCGACACCTGGTCCGAGCTGCCCGGCCTGCGCACCCATCCGACCGGTCCGACCTGGCAGCCGGGCGCCGGAGGCATGTGCACCCACACGATCCTCATCGACCCGGCCAATGCCGATCGCATGCACGTGGCCATCTCCGCGGCTGGAGTGTTCCGCTCCGATGACGGAGGTACATCCTGGCAACCTTCGAACCATGGCCTTCACTCCGACGGCATTCCCGATCCCGACGCCGAGGTCGGCCACTGCGTGCACCGCATCGCCCGGCACCCGTCGAGGAGCGACGTCCTCTACATGCAGAAGCACTGGGACGTGATGCGCAGCGACGACGGCGGCCTCTCTTGGCAGGAGGTCAGCGGTGATCTGCCGAGTGATTTCGGTTTCCCGATCGCGGTGCACGCCCATGAGCCCGACACGGTCTACGTCGTCCCTATCACCAGCGACTCTGAGCACTATCCGCCCGAGGGCCGGCTTCGCGTCTACCGCAGCCGCTCCGGGGGAAACGAGTGGGAACCTCTCATCAAAGGGCTCCCCCAACGGAACTGCTACGTCAACGTGCTCCGCGACGCCATGGCGGTGGACGACCTCGACCCGTGTGGCCTGTACTTCGGCACCACGGGGGGCCAGGTGTACGCCTCTCCCGACGGCGGCGACACGTGGTCCGCCATCGCGACCAGCTTCCCTCGGGTGCTATCGGTCGAGGTCCAGACCCTCCCATCATCGGGCGAACGA
>JAFAWZ010000064.1 GCA_019241495.1 Acidimicrobiales bacterium
GGACTCGGTCTGGCCGCACCTCAGATCGGAATCCAGAAGCGCCTGTTCGTCTACCAGCTACCCGAGCAGGATCCCGTCACCATCGTCAACCCGCAGATAAAAGAAAGTCGGGGCGAGTGGGAGTACGAGAAGGGCTGCCTGTCCATCCCCGGTCTGTTCTTCCCGATCATCCGCCCGAAAGAGATCCACCTCATCGGCTACGACCTCGAGGGCAACGAGGTCTCCGTCGAGGCCGACGAGGTCGAGGCCCGCTGCTTCCAGCACGAGCTCGACCACCTCGACGGCCGCCTCCTTCTCAGCCTCCTGGACAAGGAACAGCGCAAGGAAGCCATGCGCGAGCTACGCCTCCGGGCCGAATCGTCCGGGAGCTGAGCGAGCCTGCGCCTCGCCTTCCTCGGCTCCCCACCGGCTGCCGCCGTCACCCTTCAAGCTCTCATAGAAGCCGGGCACGACACGGCGGTCGTCGTAACCCGCCCGGACAAGCGCCGGGGGAGGGGTGGCGCGACCAGCCCTACCCCGGTGAAGCGCCTGGCCGAAGACCAGGGCATCCCGGTTACCCATGACATCGCGGAGGTAGTTACCGCAGCTGTCGACCTCGGTGTCGTCGTAGCGTACGGAAGGATCATCAAGCCGGACGTCCTGGCCACCGTGAAGATGGTCAACGTCCACTTCTCCCTGCTGCCGCGCTGGCGGGGCGCCGCCCCAGTCGAGAGGGCCATCCTGGCCGGCGACGACACCACTGGGGTCTGCCTGATGGCCGTCGAGGAAGGGCTCGACACCGGGCCGGTGTACCGACGCCTCGAGACGCCGATCGGTCCCGAGGAGACGGCTGTGGAGCTGACCGACCGGCTGGCTCGGGCCGGGGCCGGCCTGCTCGTGCAGGCCCTCGACAAGGGATTGGGGGAGCCGGTCCCGCAGGCCGGCGAGCCGACCTACGCAACCAAGATCGAACCCGAGGACGTCCACCTCGACTGGGACCGGCCGGCCGAGGAGCTGCACCGGATGGTGCGGGTGGGCCGGGCTTGGACCACTTGGCGGGCGCAGCGGCTGCTCGTGTCGGAGGCAACGGTTGAGGCGGATGTTGGCGCGCTGGACCCGGGCACCCTCGATGGCGCCGCGGTCCACACCGGCGCCGGGCGGTTGAGATTGGTGACGGTACAGCCCGAGGGGCGCCGCCCCCTGCCCGCTCTTGAATGGCTGCGCGGAGCGCGCCCCGCGCCCGGCGAGCGCCTGGGCGGGTAGCAGGATGGCCACCACGGCGCGGGGCGTGGCCCTGCGGGCGCTTATCGACATCGATCGCGGAGCCCGGGCCAACGTCGTCACCCGCCAGATGCTCGACGCCGCGCACCTGGAGGCGCGGGACCGCCACCTGGTCACCGAGCTTGTGTACGGCACGTGCCGGATGCGCCGAGCCTGCGACTGGCTGACCGCCCGTCACGTGCGCGGGCCCCTCGACGCCACAGTTCGGGCTGCCTTGCGACTCGGCTCCTACCAGCTGGGCTGGACCCGCGTGCCGTCCCACGCGGCGGTCTCGGCCACGGTGGACGAGGTGAGGGGCCCCGGTCGGTCGGTGGTAAACGCAGTGCTGCGCCGAGTGGCTGCGGAAGTCGCCAAGGGCTTGGTCACCTGGCCCGACTTGGCGACCGAGATCAGCTACCCGGACTGGATCGTGGATCGCCTCAGCGCCGACTTGGGTCGTGAGGCGGCGGTTGGCGCGCTGCGCATCATGAACGAGCCGGCGACGGTGTCGACCCGAGACGACGGTTACATACAGGACCCGGCCAGCCAGATGATCACGACCCACCTGCAGCCCTGGGCCGAGAGCGGGAAGGTCCTCGACATGTGCGCCGCCCCTGGGGGCAAGGCAACTGGCTTGGCCGGCGCCGAGCTGCTGGTGGCCGGGGATGTGGCGGCGACGCGGGTCCAGGTCGTGGCGGCCAACGCCCACCGTCTCGGGGCCCATCACGTGCATCCGCTGGTTGCGGACGGCACCGCGGCCCCGTTCCGGGCCTCGGTTTTCGATCTCGTCCTCGTCGATGCGCCCTGCTCCGGCCTCGGGGTGCTGAGGCGCCGCCCGGATGCCCGTTGGCGGATCCAGCCCGCTGACGTGGATCGCCTGGCCGCCCTCCAACGCCGCCTTCTGGCATCAGCCATGACGCTCGTCCGCCCGGGTGGGGTGGTTGCCTACAGCGTCTGCACTTTGACCAAGCCAGAGACCGCGGCCATCGACCGTTGGTTGGCCGCGTCCGCGCCCGACATGAAGCCCCTTCCCCCGCCTGCGGAGCCATGGATTCCGGCGGGACGCGGCTCCCTGCTCCTGCCTCAAGCAGCAGGCACCGATGGCATGTTCCTCCTGTGCCTGCGGGCGGCGGGCTAGTCCACGGTAACTTGGCACGGTGGTCCGTATCGCCCCGTCGATCCTCTCGGCTGATTTCGCGGCCCTGGGTGAGGAGGTGGACCGAGTACGGCCCCAGACCGACTGGCTCCACGTCGATGTCATGGACGGCCACTTCGTCCCCAATCTGACCATCGGACCACCCGTTGTCGCCGCCTTGAGACGCCACACCGACGCCTACCTCGACTGCCACCTCATGATGACCAACCCGGGCGACCACTTGAAAGCGTTCGCCACCGCCGGGGCGAACAGCTGCACCGTCCATGTCGAGATCGGTGGTACGGGCGAGCTCATCCGGGCAGTGCGCGACCTCGGTCTCCACGTGGGGCTGGCCGTGAACCCAGAGACACCCATCGCGGAGTGCGAGCCCTGGCTGGCCCAGGTGGATCTCCTCCTCGTGATGTCGGTCCATCCTGGCTTCGGAGGCCAGCACTTCCTGCGCGAGGCGGTACCGAAGATCGTACGGACGGCCGAAATCGCACGCCGCGACGGCCTCGATCTGAGCATCGAGGTGGACGGGGGGATCGACGTGGACACCGCCGCAGTGGTAGCTGGGGCCGGGGCCGACACGCTCGTGGCGGGGAGCGCCATCTTCGGGGCCGCCGAACCGCTCACCGCAGCCGCCGCCATCCGCCGCGCCGCCGAGTCGGCCCTCGCCGCCCATGGCTGATCACGAAGCCAAGATCGTGACCGTCTCCGACGGGGTGATCGCCGGTACCCGGGAGGACCTCTCGGGCGCCGCCCTGGAGAAGCTGCTGAGCGAGACCAACTTCACCGTGGTGGATCGCTCAGTGGTGGCCGATGGAGTGGCGTCGGTAGCCGCGGAGCTGGCCCGGTTGAGCGCCAACTTCACAGGCCTGGTGGTCACCACCGGTGGGACCGGGTTCGCGCCTCGGGATCAGACCCCTGAGGGAACGAGGGAAGTGGTCGAGCGCGATGCGCCCGGCCTGGCCGAGGCCATGCGGTTGGTGAGCCCCCTCGGACGCCTCTCCCGGGGGATTGCCGGGATCCGCGGCCACAGCATCATCTTGAACACTCCCGGCTCGCCCAAGGGGGCGGTGGAGTGCCTGGAGGCCGTCCTCGACGTGATCCCCCACGCCTTGGAGCTGCTGGCCGGTCATCCCACCTCCCACCCTTAAGACCGCTATGAGCACCGAGGACCCTGCGACACCCGATGTCGCCTGGATGAACGAGGCCATCTCGCTCGGGGAGAGCGCGCGGGCCACGACTTCTCCGAACCCGTGGGTGGGGGCGGTGCTCGTCCCGGCGTCAGACGCACCGGCGGCGCTCGGGGCCACTGCTCCTCCGGGAGGGCCCCACGCCGAGATCGTGGCGTTAGAGCTGGCGGGGCCGACCG
>JAFAWZ010000325.1 GCA_019241495.1 Acidimicrobiales bacterium
TGTGATCCCGGAAATACTCCTTCGGCCGGCGCTGCTGGTCGAGCTCGGCTGGGTCGGTCACCATCTCGTCGAGCTGGTATTCGAGGGCCTCCAGTACGAACGGGATCCATCCGATCCCGCTCTCGGCGGACACGATCTTCAGGCGAGGGTAGCGGTCGAAGAGCGGGCTCACGCAAAGATTGCAGATGATACGGGCGTTGCTCATGTACATCTGCGTGGCCAGGAGAGCTAGGCGCTTCTGGGGACCGTAGGACTGCCAGTAGAGGTGGGCAAACGCCGCGGCGGATTCGGCAGGCCGCACCAGAGTCTCCTCCCCGGGGCCCTTGACCCGTTCCCTGCGCATGCCGGCCCCGATGTGGAAGTTCATGGCCGCCCCGCTCTCGTGCGCCAGGTCCCACATAGGCGCGAAGTAGGGCTCGGGCAGCTCGGGGAGACCAAGCAGCTCCGGGCGGTCCGAGAGGGTGAAGCCGGTCGCTCCCCGCTCGAGCAAACGGGTCATCTCCGAAACGGTGAGGTCCATGTCCCAGATGGGCAGCATCGCCTGTGGGAGCAGCCTCCCCGCCGACTCCTCCTGCAGATCCATGAGGAAGTCGTTATAGACCTGGAGGATCACCTGGCGCTGGGCCGGATCCTCGATGGCGAAGATGTGGTTGGACGAGAACCCGATCCCGTTCGGATACAGGATCTGGGCCCACACGCCCATCTCGTCCATCAGTGCCAGACGAGCCTTCACGTCCCAGGCCGCGGGGTCCACTTCCGTGAACGGTTGGACGATGTGGGTGCCGAGGACCTTCTGGTGGCCCTGCTTGATGGTGTTGCCGCCGATGCCGGCCCAAACGGCGTCGTCCAGGTACCACGCGGTGATCCCATCGACGGTCCGCTGCAGTGGGACCCGTTCTCTCTGCGGGGCCGCCACACGCGAGCTCCAAAGATCAGGCGGCTCGGTGAAGTGGGCGTCGCAGTCGATGACCTTGAGACCGGCGAGAGGGTCGGTGGACTCCTCTACCAACGTTTGCGAACTAGCCATCCCAGAATCCCCCTTGTGGTCCACGGCCACCGTCTGCATGTGCGTTGGGGGCCATCGTACGCGGGCCGGTCAGGAAATGGTAGGGGCGGCCCGCCCGTCCTGGGCACGGTCCATGGCGACCCGGACCGCCGCCGGCGTGATGGGCGGGTCGATGATGCCGACACCGAACGGCGCCAGGGCGTCGGCCACCGCGTTCGCGACACAAGAGGGGGCGCCGATGGCTCCGCTCTCGCCAACGCCCTTGTACAGCGGGTCGGGCGGCTCGCCCGGGTCCCCGGCCGCAGCCACATGGTGATACTCGATGGAAGGGACCTCGGTGAATCCCGGGATGGTGTAGTCGACGAACGTGGCGGTCAGCGGGTTTCCGTCCTCGTCGTAGACCACCTGCTCGTACAGCGCCCCGCCTATGCCCTGGGCCACCCCGCCGCTGATCTGCCCCTCGACTATGCGCGGGTTGATGATGCTCCCGCAATCCTCGGTGACGACATAGCGAAGCAGCTTCACCGTCCCCGTGTCGACGTCCACCTCGCAGATGCTCATGTGGCAGGCGTTGGAGAAGACCGGGCCCGGCATCCGGTAGGTGGCGGTGACGTGGAGGTTGGCCTCCACCTCCGGAGGGAGGGCGGCGGCCCCGGCGCTGGCGAGCTGCCCGATGGTGGCGAAGACGACGGACCGGCTCGGTGTGCCCAGCACGAACACCTCTCCACGGCCCAGCCTGAGGTCCTCCACCGCCGCTTCGAGATGATGTGAGGCGATGCCGAGTATTCGTTGGCGCAGCGTGGCGGCCGCCTGGACGGCGGCGGGGGTCAGGATCGGACCGCTGCGGCTCCCGCCGGTGCCGTTGCCGAACGGCGTCGAATTGGTGTCGCCGTCGTGGACCCGAACAGCCTCCATATCCAGTCCGAGCTGATCGGCCACGACCTGAGCGATGGTGGTCTCCAAACCTTGTCCGTGGTTACCCGAACCGACCGCCACGCTCACCGTGCCGTCGGGGTCGAGGCGTACCGTTGCCGATTCCGCCCGGATGGCCGCCACCGAACCCTGCGGTTCGAAGAACAGGCTGATCCCCAAACCCTGGTAGCGATCGGCCCGGCGCAGCTCGGCCTGGCGGGAACGGAACCCGGAGTAGTCGATGACCTTCGCCGCTTCATCGAGGCACTCCGCCAGGGTGACGCCGTCGATGACCATTCCTCCAGGCGACCGGAAGGGCTGGTCACCGGACTGTATGACATTCCGCCGTCGCAGCTCCAGAGGATCCATGCCGAGCTGGCGGGCCGCCTCGTCGACGAGCTGCTCACGCGCCGTGGTCTCCATCATCCAGGGGGCTCGATAGGCGCCGCGCCGGCACGTGTTGGTGTGCACCGCCGTCGTCCGCCACGACAGGGCAGGGATGGTGTACGGGCCGGTGAACCGGGTCACTACTGAAGCCCCGGCCCCGCCCGATCCGCCCATCGGTACCGCGCCGACGTCCTCGACGTGGTCGACGTCCATGGCGAGCATCGTCCCCTGCCCGTCCAGGGCCACAGAGGCGGTGACCAGATCGGCCCGGGCGTGGGTTGCAGAGGTCAGGTTCTCCTGGCGCGCCTCTATCCACTTGAGGGCGCGGCCGGTCAGGCGGGCCCCTGCGACGACGGCTATCTCTTCGCTGAGAAGCAGGAACTTCTGGCCGAATCCGCCGCCCACGTCTCCTTTGAGAACCCGCACGGCGGCCTGCGGCAGGGCGAAGGCGCGGGCCAGCACCTGTCGGACTTCGTGCGGGTTCTGGGTGGACACGTAGGCAACGAGGGAAGGTCCCGGTTCCCATGCCGCGACCACGCCGCGCGGTTCCATCGGGGCGTTCGCTTGGCGCTGCTGGCGGACCGTGGCGGTCACGACCCGGTCGGCGCGGCGCATGGCCTCGTCGCATGACGGGTCGCTGTGTTTGCTGGTGGCAGCCACGTTGGACCCGCGTTCGGGGTTCACCACGACCGTCGATGCGCCCGCGGTCTCGAAATCGACGACCGGTTGGAGCGGGTCGTACTCGATGTCCACCAGGTCGGCCCCGTCCGCGGCCGCGTAGGGGTCGTCGGCGACGACCAGGGCGACCGGCTCGCCGACGTATCGCACATCGCCGCCGGCGAGCAGCCGGACCGGCGCGCCTGGAGCGCCCGCGTAGAGCGTCGGGATGAGGGAGCCGGGGGCGACGGTTGCCAAGTCGCTGGCCAGCAACACGGCGGTCACACCGGGATGAGCGAGGGCCTGGCTGGTGTCTACGGCGACCAGTCGGGCTCGGGCCACGCTCGAACGGGCGAAGGCGGCGTAACCCATTCCGGGGACGAATGTGTTGGCCACGAAGCGGCCGCGGCCGGAGAGCAGGCGGCTGTCCTCGCGCCGGGGCACGGAGGACCCGACCCAAGCCCGGTCACCGGCGACCACCGGAACGGTCCGAGAAGAAGTCTCAGAAGAAATCGACGAGCCGCCTGGCGTTCAGCTCACCGATCTGACGGGCCTCATCGTCTGGTACCTCGGCCAGGGACTCTGCGAGCAGCTTGCGGCTGTTGGGCCACTCGGAGTCGTTGTGCGGGAAGTCGCACTCCCACATGAGCTTGTCCACGCCGATCATGTGGCGCATCTCGATGGCGGTGTCGTCGCTGATGAAGCACGTCCAGAAATGGCGCCGGAAGAGCTCTGAAGGGGCCACGTCCTTGCGGACATTGAGCCGGGTCCGGGCCCAGGTGTAGTCCATGCGCTCGACCAGGTAGGGGACCCAGCCGCTGCCGCCCTCCGACAGGGCGATCTTCAGCTGGGGGTTCTCCTGGAGCTTCCCGGAATAGATGAGATCGGTGCAGGCGCTCATGGCGTTCAGGCCGCACAGGGAGATGGGCACCGCCTCGGGAGACTCTGGGGAAGGAACGGTCAGCTTCCCTGAAGTTCCTATGTGCATGCACAGGACCGTGCCGGTGTCGTTGGCGGCCCGGAACAGGGGGTCCCAGTGATCAGTCCAGAAAGAGGGCAGGCCGAGCGGCACCGGGTTCTCGCACATGCTCAGGGCCTTGGCGCCCTTGGCCGCGCAACGCTCGATCTCGGTCGCGGCGGCGACCGGATCCCAAAGCGGGGGGAGGATCATCGGGATGAAGCGCCCCGAGTGCTCACCGCACCACTCGTCGATCATCCAGTCGTTGTAGGCCTGCACGCACAGCAGCGCGAGGTCGTGGTCCTCCGCCTCGAGGAACAACGTGCCGCTGAAGCGGGGAAAGGTAGGGAAGTTGATAGAAGCGGTGATCCCGTCCTCGTCCATGGCCTTGACCCGCTCGGCCCCGTCGTAGCAGGCGGGGATCATCTCGTCGTAGCTCTCGGAGCGGAAGTCGTCGCCGGTGCCGTCACCGTTCTTGAAGATGCGGGTGCGGGGGCTTCCCATGAGGCTCACCGGATAGCGGCGCCCTTCCCATTCCCACAGCTGGGCTCCTGTGTCGGAGGTCACGATGTGGGGTCCGACCTGCCGCAAAGCGGCGGGGAGTCGATCGCTCCAAACGTTCGGAGGCTCGATCACGTGATCGTCCACGGAGATGAGTTGGCAATCAGCG
>JAFAWZ010000151.1 GCA_019241495.1 Acidimicrobiales bacterium
CCCCTCGATGAGGTAGGGCCGGCCCTGCCCGCCTGAGTAGACCGATCCCTCCGGGTCGGCACCGATGATCTGCACCGCCGGGTTCTGGGCCTTCAGGTATCGACCGATGCCAGAGATGGTGCCGCCTGTCCCGATGCTGGCGACCAGATGGGTTATCCGACTGGCCGTCTGGCGCCATATCTCGGGACCGGTGCTCCTTTCGTGGGCCTCGGGATTGTGCGGGTTCGAGTACTGGTCCGGTTGGAACGCGCCCGGTGTGGTCTCGGTGAGGCGGCGGGCGACCGAGTAGTAGGAATCGGGGTGCGCCGGGTCTACCGCGGTCGGGCAGACGATGACCTCCGCGCCGTAGGCCCGCAGCAGCGAGATCTTCTCGGGGGCGATCTTGTCCGGCATGGTGAAGATGCACCGGTAGCCGCGTCGAGCTGCGACGATGGCCAGACCTACTCCGGTGTTGCCTGAGGTGGGCTCGATGATGGTGCCGCCCCTGGCCAGCAGCCCGTCGCGCTCAGCGGCCTCGACCATGGTCAGCGCGGGGCGATCCTTGACGCTCCCGCCGGGGTTCAGGAGCTCCAGCTTGGCGAACAGTTGGCCCGGGACGTCCCGGCCGATCCGGTCCATGCGCACCAGCGGGGTGTCGCCGATCAGATCGAGGAGCGAGTCGGCCGCCTCGATGGGCGGTCCCGCGTCGGTGACGCGGTCCACCTCCACGCCGTCGGGCACCTCCACCTGGCGATCGCTGTAGACGATCACTGGTAGCCCGGAGCGGTGCAGCTGCTCGGCTGTGTCGAGCACCCAGTGGATCCCAGCCTCGTCCTCGGCTCCGATGACCCCGACCGAGCGCGGTATGTGCGCCCTCAAGTCGCTGATGGTCGTGCTGGGGATGGGACCGTGGGGGACGTCTATCCGTCGCCGGGCCCGATCCTGTATGCGGGAGGGGACGGGGCCACCGTCGACCACCACAAGCACGTCCACGGCACCATATTGGTCGCGGCGAGACTGGTCGCGGCGAGCCCGCCTTCAGCCGAGGGAATCAGCAACAGCCTTCACCAGAGATCCGAGCCGCCAATGATCGGGTATGAGCGGGTTGCTGATTCCCTCCGCAGCTGCCGAGGCGGCACAGACCGGGCCGACGCACGCCGCCTGCGTGGTGCCGGAGTTGAACGCCTCGAGAAGCGGCTGTTGTTGCCCGAGGCGGGCGGAAAGCGTCATCAGACCCCGGATCTGAGGCCCCGCGGTGAAGGTAACGGCGTCGACCTCACCCTGGCAGCAGCGGCGTATCAGGCCGAAGGCGGGTTCGGGATCGGCCGGGTCGGTCCACACGTAGACCGGGATGGTGATCACAGTGGCCCCGGCTTCTTCCAGGCGGCCCACGACCTCGGCGCTGTCGTCGCCGTGCAGCTGGAAGGCGATCCGCTTGCCGCTGATGCCTTCGGCGATCAGGTGCTCCACGAGCTCGCCTAGCTGCTCGTTCGAGCTCCGCCACCATATGGGCAACCCGGCTGATGTCAGCGCCGCTGCCGCTTTAGGGCCGCGCACCGCGATCTGCGAGGCGGCCAGGGAGGTGGTGACCCGATCAGTCAGGCCCCACTCCCTCACCGAGGCCATCCAGGTGCGGATGCCGATGCCAGTATCCGCGATCAGGTAGTCAGGTGGCTCAGCGGCGATCTCCTCGCTGCGCTCTCTCAGCAGCGCCGGGTCGGGTACCTTCGTGGTGGCGATGGTCGGGCCGACGATGACCTCGGCTCCCAGGCGGCGGAACATGACCGCTTGGTCCTCACTGCGCCGATCGGCGGTGATCCCGATGGTGCGCCCGGCCAGTTGTCGAGTGACTTCCACGCTCTGACCTTAGGTCCGCCTACGAACGACTGCGACGGTCACTTTGAAGCTTGCCCGCCCTGCCGCCCGGACAATCGACAGGCGATGCCGGTCTTTCATGCTGTCGTCGAGATGACCGACCAGACGGTTGATGCCGATGCCGTCGACGTGGTCGAAAGCCGCCGGACTCGCTCAAGACCCCTTCGGCGGGCGCCGATATGTGGCGATGTATATGAGTGGCGATTTCGATTCAGAACAGATGCGGCCCCGTTTGACGGCCTCAGAGGACTCTGAGATGCGCCAGCTGACCTGGTTCTCGAAGGTCGGTCAACTCTCCGAGAAGGCCAAGGTCAGGCTCTCGGAGCTCAGGGCCAGGGATCGGCGCGGGCCTATACGCGACGTCCGGCCTGATCCGGTCTCCAAGGACTCTGACCAGTTGGGGACGAGAATGGCGTTCGAAGCGCCCCGCTCGGTCGTCTGCCAGAACTGCGGTACGGCCTCTCCTGTCGCGGGCTCGCCCCGGACCTGCCCCCGCTGTGGCGTCAGCCTTACGGCAGCCGAGCCGCCCTCGGTGGACAGCTGACGCGTAGCCGCTGTCGTTTCAGTTCGGCGATCGGGTCTGGGCTTCCGGGGTCACAAGCACGTCCCCGCTGTTGTCGGTCTCGCGGACCTGGACGACGATGCTGCGCCCATTGTCGAGGTCGGTGACGGTGCAGGAGAACGTAGTGCCGGCCTTCCGGGGCTCCGATGAGGGGCACTGGACGCTGACGTTCGGGGTCGAGCCGGTGACTTGCTGCACTTGTGTCTTTGTCATCGACGATACAAGCGCCTGCACCCGACCCATGTCCTCGTGTTGGATCCGGTTCACGACAGCGACGATCAAGACGATAGCCATGAGCGGGCCGAGCAGGGCCGAGGTCACTATCCCAGCGATGGCGCGGCCCCTGCCTCCAATCCAAGGCTGAAGTTTGGACCGGTTCAGGGACTTGATGCCGAGAATCAGGCCGGGCACGCTGAGGAGCGGGATCACCAAAGAGCCCAGGCCGAGCCCGAGGGCGACGCCGGCCATCGTGTTGCCCGATGGCAACTGCCCCTGGTACGGGTAGGGCGCCTGAGGCGGATATTGGCCGGGCGGCGGATAGGCGCCAGGGGGCGAGTAGGCGATGGGCGGCGGATAGGTGCCGGGGGGCGGGTAGGAGTTGGATGGCGGGTATGAGCTGGGCGACGGGTAGGCCGCCGGTGGCGAGTACTGCTCCGGGGACGGGCTCTCCCAGGCCGGCTGCGGTGGTGCAGGAGGGGGCGACCACTGATCGCTCGCGCTGGTGCTGTCCAGGGCTTCATAGGCGGTAGCCGGAGCCTTCCGGCGGGCAGGCTGCCCCGTCTCCGACGGTTGGGTTTCCGACTGCGGTGCCGCGATGCGAAAGTCGCTCAAGAAGCCGAGCAGGTCACCGTGATCGACGGGTCGGTTTTCCGAGCCGGGTTCGTCATCTTGCTCGCTAGCTCCTGTCATCTTCCGGTGCCGCCTCTTTTCCGGCTCAAATGCCTACTTCGTACCTCAGTGCCTACGACCGGATTGAGTAAACGAAAGGGAGGCGGCGGCATCACTGCCATGTCAGAACACTGCTTGGCGGCACTGAGCAATTCGATTCAGGGTGAGATGCCGACGCCTCCACTTCGTCCAAGTAGTCCGGTCGCAGGCGTTCACGTCCAATCTCGGAAAGACAACCGGTTTGCTTTAGCTGGTCGACCCTTCGAAGCGCCCCACGCCCACGGCGGTTCGGGTGCACATCATCGGTCTCGGGCCCTGCTCGTGATCGACAGCACGTTTCCGTCTGGGTCGGTGAACCACGCGACTTGCTCTCCGCTCGGAGATGTCCATATACCTTGCGCGTCTTGTCCCATACCCTCGTATCTTTTGACCTGAGCACCGCGCTGGGCAAGGGAGGTGACGATCGGCGACACGTCTTCGACTTGCCAACCCGCCACGGTGAACTCCCGTGGCTGGGGATCCGCCACCTCTGTTAACCGGAGGGAGGCGTCACCGACTCTGACGACTACTGCGACCGAGTCTTGCTCCACGAAGGGCAGGTCCAGCATGTCGCAATAGAAGGCCCGAGCGGTGTCCAGGTCTCGAACCGGTATGAATCCGACGAAGGTGGCGCGCTCGAGCACGTACGGAGGCTAGGGCTTTTGGACGACGGTTGCCTCCGCAGCGGAATAGGCTGAGCCATATGGGGGAGAATGCCCTCGATGTGCTGATTCGTGAACACGAGGACATGAATGCCGTGTTCGCCCGGGTACGAGACCCCGAGGCCGACAGGTCGCGGGCCTGGCAGGATGCGGTCAGGCAGGTCACCACTCACGTGGCGGTCGAGCGCACGTTCATATACCCGCTGGTCAAGCGGCGTCGGCTGGGGTCAGAGCATCTCACCGAGGACTTGCGCCACGACTATGCGCAGATGGAGCACCTCCTCGTGTTGACGGAGCGTCGCAAGATCAACTCACCCGACATGCCTGATCTGGTGACCGGGGTGCTCGAGGCGTTCGAGGCCCACCAGGACCGCTGTGCCCAGGTCTTGATACCGGCCATGCGCGACAGGCTGGGCGACGCCGAGATGGAGGACCTCGGGACCAAGATGCGTGGCGCCGAGAACGTGATCCTCTCTCACCCCCATCCGCACCTGCTCGCGCTTGGCCCGGTGTACCA
>JAFAWZ010000258.1 GCA_019241495.1 Acidimicrobiales bacterium
ACCGAGTCGTCGCCGTACTCGAAGAACACCCGGTCGTAGAGCTCCTCGGCCTTCTTCAGCCCGACGGTGGCGTCGACGGTCAGGTCGCCCGACATGTCGAGGTCGCCGATGAACTCCTTCAGGAACAGCCGGCGCAGGCTCAGGTGGGTGCGCGAGTAGCGGGCGAACAACGCCCCCTTCACCACCTCGGGCAGGTTGACCAGGGCGAACACCGGCTGGTCGAGGTTGGTGAAGTAGCGCCGCAGGATCTCCGCTTCCGAGCGATTGATGAGGGGCGTAGTAGCCGCCTCCTCGGTCCTGACCTGAGAAGCTGTCGCAAAACCGGCGGGAGGGAGAAGGCGGCGGCTCGTCGTCTACCGACTTCGCCTCTGCGCTCGCATCGACAGCATGGGATGAGCCGCCGCCTTCTCCCACCTCGAAGTAGTTTTACGACAGCTTCTGAGACGTCTCACATGGGTTTGATAGCCGGGGCCGCGGATCCCCCCGCGGAGCCGCCTCGGCTCGTAGTGTGATCCCGCCATGACGAAGGTGGACAGCGGCATCTACGCCGTCGAGGAATGGTCGGGGGAGGAGGCGGATATCCTCCGCCGGTACTTCACCAACCTCGACGGTCCGGTGTTCGCCCTCGTCAACTTGCCTGAGGTGGTGAAGGGGGCGTTGTTCGCCCGCTACTCGAGGTCGGCCAAGAGCCTGCGCCGGCTGTTCCTCGACGAGTTCGTCGGGGATCTGGACATCAGCGGGGACCTCGGAGTGGACGCCACAGTCGGTCTGGTCCGGGCCGAACAACTCTACGACCGGGTGTTCTTCGAGTACGGCGACGACTCGGTTGCCCAGCTCGGAGGGGTGCACCTGGCCTGCGAGCAGGCGTCCAACGTATTGACCAAGGTCCTCGAGTGGGGCCGGCTCATGTCCTACATGGAAAAGTCCACCCGGTACGTAGCCTACGACAGCCGGCTGCCCAACGGACGGTACCGCTACTACCGCGACGGCGAGGTCCTGGAGTCCCCGCTCGGAGCCCGCTACGTCGGCGACATGGACCGGCTCTTCGACGCCTACCGTGACCTGCTCCCGGTGCTGCAGGCCCACTTCGCGGCCCGTCACCCGAAGGGCCCGTCGGACTCCGACTTCGCGTGGCGCCAATCGGTGCGAGCCAAGGCCTTCGACACCTTGCGAGGGATGCTGCCCGCCGGGGCCACGTCCAACCTGGGCATCTACGCCAGCGGCCAGGCCTACGAGTCGCTCCTGATCAAGATGCGGGCCAACGCCCTCCCCGAGGCCCGGGCCTACGCCGATCTCATCTTGGAGGAGCTGCGCAAGGTGATCCCGTCGTGGGTCAAGCGGGTGGACGTGGACGACCGAGGCGTGGCCCACTCCCGGTACCTGGAACGCAACTCCGGATCGATGGAAGAGCTGGCCGCCTCCCTGTTCGGGGCCGGGCTCGAGCCCGATGCGCTCGGGCTGGGCGTCCCGAGGCCGGCGGTGGGAGGCCATCCCGAAGTGACCTTGACCGACTGGGATCCCGACGGTGAGACCAAGGTCGTGGCCGCCATGCTCTACCCCTACACCAACCAGCCCGAGACGATCGTGGCGGACCGGGTCGCAGGGATGAGCGTGGAGCAGCGGTTGGAGATCATGCGGCGCTATACCGGTGACCGGCAGAACCGGCGCCACCGGCCGGGGCGGGCCCTCGAACGCTGCGACTACCGCTTCGATGTCATCTCGGACTACGGAGCCTTCCGGGACCTGCAGCGTCACCGGCTCCTCACCGTCGAGTGGCAGGACCTGACCCCGGCCCACGGTTACACCATGCCCTCGGCGGTCGTGGAGGCCGGGGTGGCCGACGCCTACGCGGCGGCAATGACCCGTTCCGGGGAGCTGTGGGACGCCCTGGCGGAGCGCTTCCTGCCAGCTCAGGCCGCCTACGCCGTCGCTCTCGCCTTCCGGATCCGCTACGTCATGCAGTTCAACGCCCGGGAAGCCATGCACATGCTGGAGCTGCGCACCAGCCCTCAGGGCCACCCTGAGTACCGCCGGGTGTGCCAGCAGATGCACCAGCTCATCGCCGAGCGGGCCGGGCATCGAGCCCTGGCCGCCATGATGAACCACGTGGATACGGCTGACTACGACCGCGGCGGGTTGGAACGGTTGGACGGTGAGCGCCGGGCCGAGGTGCGCCGAGCCGGCCGGTCTCCTATGTGAGGCTTTTGTAAAAAGTTGGGGTTGCTGAGGCTGATGTTGAAGCTGTAGGGTGAGGCTTTGCGGGCGGAGGGTGCCCCCAACCTCAGGTACTCTCATGCCCCGTCAATCCCGCCCTGTCTTCGTGGCTGCCCTGGTCGGCATCGTGCTGACCGTGGGCGCCGGCGCCGGCCTGGCCGACTCCTCGTCCGGCTCCGCCTCGACGTCTTATGTGGTGCAACCGGGCGACACATTGTGGGGGATCGCCTCGACCCACCACCTCACCGTCAGCCAGCTCGCGGCCTACAACGGGATAGACCCGGCCGCCATCCTGCCCATCGGCCGGCACCTCGCCTTGTCCGTTCCCAACACGTCGGAACAGGGGTCGGGTGGCCATGGCCGGCCGGTGACCACCATGTCCCCTACCATCGTGTCCCCGGCGGCGTTCTGCTCGTCGTTGACCGTTACACCCGGCCCGTGGGGGGTGCTCCCGGCTGAGCTGCAAGCGTCGCCGTCCCGTCTCGCCCTGCGGCCCGTGCTGCAGCGCTGGGCCGACTTCTACGGGCTCTCGGCCCCCCTCCTGGAGGCGATCACCTGGCAGGAGTCGGGATGGCAGCAGCGGGTGGTCTCCTCCGCCGGCGCGGTCGGGATCGGCCAGCTCATGCCCGGCACGGCCACGTTCATCCAGGCCAACCTGACCGGTCAACCTCTCAACGTCGCATCGGTCTCCGACAACATCCGCATGGCCGCGGCCTTTCTCGCTTACCTGGCCCACCTCGAGGGGAACAACCCGTGCTACACGATCGCGGCCTACTACGAGGGACCTCTGAACCTGGCGTCGAGCGGCGTCTTTGCCGATACCCGAACCTACGTGGCTGATGTGGAGGCCCTCGTGCCTCGCTTCAGCTGATATTTCCCAGCCGATACTTCAGCGGATGCCGGAATTTCCGCTCTCGGTGGCCGGTGGTGACGCAGGTCAGGAGTTTTTCGGCGCTTTTCTCCGGCGACCCCTTGACGCCATGGCAGCGGTGGGTCCATTTTGTTCACCAGCAAAGGCGCAGCCCCATCTGGTGGCTGCGTGCGCAGGTAGGGTGGCCTGGCTGAACCAAGTAGACAACGGCGTTGCTTCGCGGTCGGCTCGCACGGCCAGGACGGCGGCAACGAGCGGCACCAAAAGTTCTCCAGGCCACTCCTGCCGGCTGGTTTGGCCCGGCCGGTTGGCCCGGGGGAATACCTCTTGGCTGAGCGTGGTTGAGCCGGATCCGGTAAAGCGACGGCGGCGTCTAGTATCCCGCGCCGACGAAT
>JAFAWZ010000319.1 GCA_019241495.1 Acidimicrobiales bacterium
GCACCTGTCCGCACGCCGGAAGTGCCGCCGCCTCCCCTTCGTCCAGGTAGTCCTGCGGCGGACACTTAGTTAACCAGGCAGAAGGCTGGGGCCCGAACGAGCATCGGTACCACCTTCTAGGAGGGGATCAGTCAGTGAACTTGAACCTGGGCGAGAAGACGGTGCTCGTTACCGGGGCCGGGCAAGGCCTCGGGCGCCAGATCGGCCTGGCTTTCGCCGCGGAAGGGGCGAACGTCGCCTTTCACTACGGCTCTTCGGCCGACGGGGCCGAAACTGCGGCCGACGAGGCGGTGAAGCTGGGTGTCAGAGCTATGGCCGTCCGCGCCGACCTGCGAGATGGCGCCGCCGTCAGCTCTGCTGTCAAGGAGGTGAAAGAGCACATCGGGGCGATCGACATCCTGGTCAACAACGCGGCCGTCACCCAGAACAAGCCGTTCCTGGAGACGACCGAGGAGGATTGGGAGGCCCAGATAGACGTGACGGTCGCCGGCACGCTGCGGATGACCCACGCGGTGGCCAAGCAGATGGTGGACCACGGCGGAGGCGCGATCGTGAGCCTCATGGGCGACTCCGGGCGGGTGGGGGAGTCGCGGCTGCTCGTCACCGCCACGACCCGTTCCACCACTCTCGGCCTGACCAAGTCACTGGCCAAGGAGCTCGCCCGCTACGGGATAAGGGCCAACGCCGTGTCGATCGGCCTGGTCCAAACCGCGAGTCTCGGTGGGCACACGGGGGATGCAGACGACGAGAGGATGGCGAAGATCCTCTCGGCCTACCCGCTACGTCGCCTAGGGGTGCCCGACGACGTAACGCCGATGGTTCTGTTGCTCGCCTCGCCGCTGTCGTCGTGGACCACTGGACAGGTGGTATCTGTAAACGGTGGCTATTCGATGCCATGACCAATCTGCGGCTGTGACCGGGTCAACTGCTGGGGCCACTGCGAAGGGACCCGGCGCTGTGGGCCGAACCGTCCGCCGTAAGGAGGACGCCCGCCTGGTTACCGGGCGGGGACGTTTCGTCTCCGACCTCAACCTGGCCGGGATGAAGCACGTGGCCTTCCTGCGCAGCACGTATGGGCACGCTCGGATCACGAGCATCTCGATCGAGGAAGCAGAGTCTGCTCCTTATGTCCAAGGCGTGTTCACAGGTGAGCACCCGGCCTTCGCCGGTGTGGCGCTTCGGGCCCGGTCCGGATTGGAGACCTATGTCGAGACGGCCCAACCGATCCTCGCCCAGGACAAGGTCCGCTTCGCTGGCGAAGCGGTCGCGGCGGTGGTCGCCGACGACCGCTACTTGGCCGAGGATGCCGCTGAGTTGGTCGTCGTGGACTACGACCCCCTGCCCACGACGGTGAGCGCGTGGGCGGCACAGGACGCGCCGTGGCCAGGCCACATGACACCTGTACATGCCGAAGCTCCCGACAACGTTCTGCTGCGCCGGACGTTCCAGGCCGGTGACGTGGAGGCGGGCTTGGTGGCTGCGACGGTCGTCGTCGAACAGGAGCTCTTCACCAACCGCCATGCTGCGAACCCGATCGAGTGCCGGGCCGGCGTGGCTTGGTGGGACGGTGATCGGCTCACGTTCTGGTCCGGGACGCAGGTCCCTCATCTCCTGCGCAACTGCATCGCGGATCTGCTCGGTCTCCGGGAGGGCAGCGTAAGGGTAGTGGCACCCGATGTGGGTGGCGGGTTCGGAGTCAAGGCGGTCGTCTACCCAGAAGACGTAGCGCTTTGTCTCATCGCTCTACGTTTGCCCGGGATCCCGGTGAAGTGGGTGGAGGACCGGGTCGAGCACCTTCAAGCCGCTACCCATGCCCGCGAGCACCGTTACCGGCTGCGCGCCGGCTTTTCCGACGGTGGCCAGCTGCTCGCTCTCGACGCCGACGTGACCTGCAACGTTGGGGCCTACTCGGTCTATCCGTGGACCGCTGGGATAGAGCCGCTCATGGCCGGCGGCCTCCTGTCAGGGCCGTACCGTCTCGGTAACTACCGCTGCAGCGTTCGGGGCGTGGTCAGCAACACCACTCCGTCGGGGCCCTATCGGGGTGTCGCCCGGCCCGCGACGGTCTTTGCCATGGAGTCGGTTCTCGACGAAGCGGCGCGCCTTCTGGGCATCTCTTCAGTCGAGATCCGGCGCCGGAACCTGATCGGACCTGACGACATCCCCTACCGGATGCCCTCAGGTCTGGTCGACGACTCGGGTTGGTACGGCGAATGCCTCGAACGGGTTCTGGAGCAGATCGCGCCGAGCGAGGTCAAAGCCGAACAAGAGAGGCGGAGGACCTCGGGCGAGAACCCGATCGGCCTCGGCATTGCCTGCTACAACGAGCTCACGGGTCTCGGGCGAGCCGCGTCGGCCGGGCCGCGCATGCCGTTCCGTACCGGGCACGAGGCCTGCACGGTAAGGGTCAACCCCGACGGTTGTGTCACCGTCTTGTCCGGCGTTTGCTCGCAGGGTCAGGCCCTCGAGACGACCATGGCCCAGGTGGTATCCGACGCTCTCGGCGTCGATTACGACGACGTCGATGTCAGGATCGGCGACACCGCCGAGTCGCTGTGGGGCTTCGGCGCCTTCTCCTCCCGGCAGGGAATCATCGGCGGGGGAGCGGCCCACGAGGCCGCCATCGTGGTGCGCCAGAAGGTCATAGACCTGGCGGCCGAGCTGTTCGAGGCCAACCCCGATGACCTCCGGGTCGAGGCGGGAGAAGTCAGAGTGGCCGGCCAGGAAACCCCTTTGTGCCGGTTGGAGGAGGTGGCCCGGGTGGCCTACCTGGAGTCGCATCGGCTTCCGGAATCCTTCGAGCCGGGCCTCGAAGCGACCCGCTTCTACGATCCCATCCGCGGCGCCTTCGCAGCCGGAGCCCAAGCGGCCGTCATCGAGATCGATCGGGCCACGGGTGAGATCGACATCCTCAAGTGGGCCTGTGTAGAGGACACTGGGACGGTGATCAACCCCGGCGTGGTCCAAGGGCAGGTCGCGGGCGCCATCGCCCAGGGCATAGGCGGATCCCTCCTGGAGAAGCTCGAATACGACGATGCCGGCAACCTCATCACCGGCACCCTGATGGACTACCTGATGCCTTCGAGCGCTGACGTCCCGGATATCAGCATCGGTCACGTCTCTCATCCGGCGAACAACCCGCTCGGCGTGCGCGGCGTAGGCGAAGGAGGCACCCTAGGGCCCTACGCGGTACTGGCCGGAGCTGTAGGTGACGCCCTCGGTGTCAGGATCGATCACCTCCCGCTCACCCCTAACGACATCTGGAGCGTCCTGAAGTGATCAGATACGAGTTGCTCGACACTATCGGCGTCATCACCATCGAGAGGCACGAGCGACGTAACGCATTGGACGTCGACCACTGCGTGGCGCTCAGAGAGGCAGCCAACCAGCTGTCCACCGGCGGAGCCCGGTGCATCGTGGTCACCGGCCAAGGAACGAGCTTTTGCGCGGGCGCGGACCTGAGCGGCGTCTACAGCCAGGAATTCCGGACGTCGCTGTACTCCATGCTCTCCACTTTGACGAAGCTTCCGATTCCGGTCCTCGCCGCTGTGAACGGTCCCGCCATCGGAGCTGGCACCCAGCTCGCCATCGCGTGTGACCTCCGGGTAGCGGATCACTCCGCAGTGTTTGCCGTCCCCACGGCCCGGCGCGGACTGGCCGTCGATCCGTGGACGGTCAGAAGGCTCGCCTTGCTGGCCGGCGGTGGAGCCGCTCGCTCGATGCTGCTGGCGTGCGAGCAGCTCAGCGCCGACCGGGCCCACATGCTCGGTTTGGTGGACCGGATCGGCGCGCCCGACATGGCTGTCGAGTGGGCTCGAGATATTGCCACTATGAGTGTCAAATCAATTGCTTACTCCAAGGGCGCCCTCGAAAAGCTCTTCGAAGGACAGCGCTGGGATGAGTCCCTCAAGCGTGACTTTGACGACTGCTGGCGCGACGTGGGTCCGGTGACGTGAGGGCACCGGATTTCCCGGCTCGGTGAGGGCTCTTTGAAGCCGGCGCCGTTCGAATACGTGAGGCCCGACAGCATTGCCGAAGTGCTCGATCATCTGGCCTCGGCGGAGGGCGCGGCCAAGATCCTCGCCGGTGGGCAGAGCCTGATACCGCTGCTCTCGCTTCGCCTGGCGCGGCCCGAGATGCTCGTCGACGTCAACCGCATTCCCAACCTGTCCACGATCCGAGCATCGAACGGCGCCGTCCGGGTGGGGGCCTTGGTACGCCACTCCCAGCTGGTCAGCCAGGACCAGCATCCGCTCCTCGCCGCGGCGGCCAGGTGGATCGGGCACGCCGCCATCCGGACGCGGGGCACGGTGGGAGGCAGCCTGGCCCACGCCGACCCGGCGGCCGAGCTGCCGGTCGTGGCGGTAACCCTCGACGCGACCGTCCACATCGCCGGACGTTCCGCCGAGAGGAGCAGCCCGGCCAGCCAGTTCTTCATCGGCTCGCTCGAGACGAACCTGGCGGACGACGAGATGATCACCGCGGTCGATTTTCCCTGGCCGGCGCGCTGGGGGTTCGCCGAACTGGCCCGCAGGCACGGGGACTTCGGAGTCGTGACGGTCGCGGCAGCTGAGGTCGCGGGGAGATGGCGGGTAGCCGTGGGTGGCGTCGGGCCGACACCGCTGCGGTGCCCGGCCGCCGAACATCTCCTCGACCAGGGGGCCAGGCTGTCCGAGGTTGCCGCGGCCGCAGCCGCGGCGGTGGAGCCGTCGAGCGACGTTCACGGCTCCGGCGAGTACAAGCGGGCCATGACCGAGGTCCTCACCGCTCGGGCCTTGGCCGGTCAGGGGTTGGCATGAGGGTCGAGCTCACGGTGAACGGCGGCCTCATGACTGTCGATGTCGAAGCGCGAAGGACGCTGGTCGATGTGCTGCGCGACGACCTGAACCTGACTGGGACTCACGCCGGTTGTGAGCACGGCGTGTGCGGGGCGTGCACGGTCATCATCGAGGGCGAAGTGGTTCGGGCCTGCTTGATGTTTGCCGTGCAGGCCGACGGTGCTCGTATCACCACGGTCGAAGGGTTGGCCGGCGACGATGGGACGATGCATCCTCTGCAGGAGGCCTTCTGCGCCCATTCAGGGCTGCAGTGCGGTTTCTGCACGCCGGGGATGCTCTTGAGCGCGCTCGTGCTCTTGGGCCGGGAGAGGCATCCGTCGCGGGAGCGGATCCGGGAGGAGCTTTCAGGCAACCTCTGCCGCTGCACCGGTTACATGGCCATTGTGGACGCAGTCGAAGCTGCGTCGCGTGGGCCGGGCGACCTGCCGGTGCCTCACCAGCAATCAACGTAGAGAGGGGTTTGCGCCGTGTATAGAGATGTTGCCGCTCCGGTCGGTCTCATTTGGTCATCGCCATTCGTGCGATGGCAAGGTCGCCTGTCCGAGGTCTCCAGCTTGGACCTGGCAGTCGCCGTGGCCAAACGACGTCTCGGCGATGGCGGCCTGGATCTCGCCGACATCGAGGGAATGGTGCTGGGGCTGACCATCCCTCAAGAAGGGGCCTTCTTCGGAGGCCCGACTGTAGCCGCTCGGCTGGGTGCGACGTCGGTTACGGGGGCCACCGTGAGCCAAGCGTGCGCGACCGCGGTGGCCTGTATCCATGCCGCGGCCTCAACGGTGTCGTGTGGCGGCGGAGCCCAGCTCGTGGTCACGACGGATCGGACCAGCAATGGTCCCAACCTCGTCTACCCGCGGCCCTCGGCGCCTGGGGGCGCCCCCCGAGTGGAGAATCTCGTGCAGGAGAACTTCGCGCGCGATCCTTGGGCCGGCACTTCGATGCTGCACGCGGCCGAAACGGTGGCTGGCGAGCTGGGCGCCACCCGCGATGCTCTCGATGAGATCACGGCCCTGCGTTACGAGCAGTACGAACGGTCGCTTGGCGCGGATCGGGCGTTCCAGCGAGGCTATATGGTCCCCGTCGAGGTCGATGCTGGGCGCGGCCCGAGCGTGGAGGTCGCTGAAGACGAGGGGATACGCCCAATCGATCTCCAGGCGATCGGAAAGCTCTCGCCGACCGTTCCACATGGATTGCACACCGCGGCCAGCCAAACCCACCCCGCCGACGGAACAGCTGGAGCGGTGCTCACCAACCAGGAAGAGGCGCGTGCCGTGTCGAGAGGCGAGGGCATCGTCGAGGTCCTCGGGACGGGCTTTGCACGAGTCGCGCCCAGCCATATGCCTCAAGCTCCCGTGCCAGCCGCAGACCGTGCCCTGCGTGCGGCCGGGCTCGAGCTTTCCCAAGTTGACGCCATCACGACTCACAACCCGTTCGCCGTGAACGATCTGTACTTCTCGACGCTGACCGGAGTGGCCTTGGAGTCGATGAACTCGTTCGGGTGCAGTCTCATATGGGGCCACCCCCAGGCGCCTACTGGCCTTCGTTCCATCGCTGAACTCGTGCAGGAACTTCAGCTACGCGGAGGTGGAATCGGGTTGTTCACCGGCTGCGCGGCGGGGGACAGTGCCGGCGCCGTCGTCGTCCGGGTAGCGGACTGACGAGCAGAAGGGACTCTAAGTCGGGAAGTCGCGCCGGGGGACCCTAGTGTTGGCGCATGCAGGACATCGCCGCTCGGCTGTGGTCGTCGCTCGCTGGTGATCCCGCGGCGCTGGCCCGATTGGAGATGGTGGGTGAGAGGCGGGTCCTGCCGTCGGTGTTCGACGTCACCGGAGTGGCAACGGCCGCGGTAGGGGTGGCCAGCCTGGCCGCGGCTGAGCTGGAGGCCGCCCGAAGCGGCGGGGACATGGAGCCGGTCAGCGTGACCACGAGGGAGTCGTCGGCCGCATTTTGGTCTGAGGCCCTTTTCTCGCCCCAGGGGTGGGAGCGCCCACCGGCGTGGGACCCCATTGCCCGGGACTACCGGGGTGCGGACGGTTGGATCCGCCTTCACACCAACTACTCCCACCATCGCGCCGCCGCGCTGCGGGCCCTCGGTTTGGATCGCGGCGACCGCGACACGGTAGCGGCGAGAGTCGAGAGCTGGGCGGTCGACGACCTAGAGGCTCGGGTGGTAGCGGAGGGGGGCGCCGCGGCGGCCATGCACACCCGCGAGGAATGGCTCGCCCATCCTCACGGATCCATGAGCGCTCTGACCCCACCCGTGGAGATCACTCCTGGCCGCGCCGGGAGCCGGGGACCCCTTCCACCCGGGACTGGTCCCCTCGGCGGAGTCAGGATCCTCGATCTCACGCGCGTGATAGCCGGGCCGTTCGCCACCCGCTTCCTTGCCGCATGGGGCGCCGAGGTGCTGAGGCTCGATCCGCCCGGCTTCGAGGAGGTCCTCGCCATCGTCCCCGAGTCAACGGCGGGGAAGCGTTGCGGGTTCCTGGACCTGGCGAACCCGGCCGGCCGTGAACGCTTCCTCGACTTGGTGCGACAGGCTGATGTCGTGGTGCACGGCTACCGGCCGGGCGCCATGGGCGCGCTCGGCCTCGACCAAGAGACGCTGCGGGAGGCGAACCCTGACCTGATCATCAGCCACCACGACGCCTACGGATGGGACGGCCCCTGGGCGGGCCGGCGCGGCTTCGACAGCCTGGTCCAGATGAGCAGCGGGATCGCCGCGGCGCGCGGCACCGACCGGCCCCGGCCGCTACCGGTGCAAGCTTTGGACCACACGGTGGGAATGCTGGTAGCGAGTGCCGTGTGCCGGGCGCTCACCATCCGGGTGAGAGAGGGAACGGTATCGGACATCCGCGCCTCGCTCATCGGTGCGGCCAACCTGTTGTACGAGTCCCCCGACCCTGGGGCCATCTCGATTGACGGCCCTTCGTTCACGATCGAGGACACCGAACGGCGAGCTACGTGGTGGGGACCGGCCCGGGCAGTGCCCATCCCTGGCTACATCGGGGACAGGCGGCCCCACCTGGTGATCGAGCCGGGGCCCTTGGGTCGCCACGAGCCGGCCTTCGCCAGCTGAGTGCCCCGGACAGGACTACTTGAACGAAGAGGAGGCGGCGGCACTAGTCCGACAACGAGAAAGCCGGGCCGGCTCAGCGATAACATGGTGGCCTCATCTGTTGGTCCGCGAGGAGGTCCAATGGCCGAGCAGAACCTGTCGACGTTCGTCGTGGAGGCCGGAGCCGGGCGGCCCGGCATGGCTGAGAGCGGGCCCTACCACGAGATAGCTTCGAGGAACGAGACCGGAGCGTTTCGCCTGCTCCACAACTCCCTTGCACCAGGGGTATGGGCCCACCAGATGCATCGCCATCCCGACTCGGAGTCGTTCTACGTTCTCGAAGGATCGTTCGAGATGCACATCGAAGGCCGGGAGGTGACCGTGCTCGGACCGGGATCGTTCGTGTACATCCCGAGCGACGTGCCCCACACCTTCGTCACCGGCCCTGAAGGAGGCTCCAAGCTCACGTTGATCGCGTGACCGATCGAGTCACCCCTTATATCCGGTAGACGCGCTCCGCGGTCTCGGCGAACAGCTGCCGTTGCTCGGTCGGAGTGAAATTCTCGACGACTCGCCGGAAGGCCGAGAGCAGGCGGGGATAAGTAACGAACATACGGTCGATCGGAAAGTTGCTGGCGAACATACAACGGTCCGGGCCGAAGGCATCAATGCAGTGCAGCACCCAATCCCGGATCGAGTCCACGAAGAAGTTCGGCAGGGCTCCGCTCGACAGGGCGGAGATCTTGCACACCACATTGGGGGACTTCGCCAGCTCCTTCATGCTCGTCCGCCACCGCTCCTGGTATGCGTCCAGCTTCGACACCACCGGCAAACCGGCATGCTCCAGAACAACGATGACATCGGAGTGCTGGCGGGCGATCTCAGTTAGGGCGGGAAACTGGTCGATCTCCACCCACAGATCGCAGACGCCGTGACGGGTGACCAGCTCGCGGTAGCCCGACATGAACGCGTCGCTGCCGACCGAGTCCAGGGCACCGGTATGGCGGACCCCGCGCCACCCGCGGTGCGCCGACTGCACGTCCAACACGGCGGCCGCGCCATCGCTGGCCAGGTCGCAGCCGCTCATCATGGCGTTGGGCATCCCGTACCTATCCGACAACGACTGCAGCCAAGCGGTCTCCAGCGCCGGATCCGCCTCGGAATAGCCCGACTGGATGTGGACGAACTTCTCGACACCCAGCCCGGCCACCTCCCGCTGGTATTGCGGGACCGAGAAGCGGTCGTCGTCGAGCCGCCACGCACCTTTCAGCCGAGGATGGTCGTAGCCGCGATCGTGAAAACGCCACGACAGAGCCTGGGCGTGATCGAAGAGGTGAACGTGCGGGTCAACGAACCGGAAGCCCGGCGGAACAGCAAAGTCGCTTGGTCGGTCTGGGGGTGCATCGAAATGACGCATGGACGGCGGCGCCCGCGATCAGACCGAATATCCCGCCGGCAACGGATGGCGGAACAGGCGAGCTGCGTTTCCGTACGAGATCAGATTGCGCTCGTCGGCGGGCAGGTCGCGCAGCAGCTCGTCGAAGTGAGGCTGCGAGTTGGGCCATGTCCCGTCAGCGTGGGGAAAATCGACCTCTACGGTGATGTGCTCGATTCCGATCCGGTGCCTGGCACCGAGCGTGTTCGCGTCGCTGAAGAGGGCATGGTAGAAGTTGCGCTGCAGCACCTCGCTCGGCTTGATGGTGTCCTTCCAGCCGTCGACGTTCACGAGCCCGGCGTGATCGGTCATGTAGTCGAGGCGGTCGAGCATCATCGGCACCCACCCGATGCCTCCTTCGGCCATCATGATCCGGAGGTTCGGGAAGCGGCTCGGCACGCCGGACCACAGCCAGTTCATGGCCGATATCAACGAGCACGCCGGGAACAGGGAGATGTGCACGCTGTGAGGAGCGTCGCTCTCCCAGGTGGTGAGGGGGCCGCTGCCTGAGCCGGTGTGAAGGCATATGACGGTCTCGGTCTCCTCGCAGGCGGCGAAGAACGGATCCCAGAACTTCGAGCTCAGGCTCGGCCGCCCGAGTGAGACCGGCATCTCCGGAAAGCTCACTGCCTTGAAACCCCGCTTGGCATTGGCTCGGATCTCGCCGGCCGCCACCACCGGGTCGCTCAGCCAGGGGACCTGAATCGGGATGATCCGGTCCGGGTAGGGACCCGCCCAGGCTTCGATGTGCCAGTCGTTCCAGGCCCGTGCGCAGGCCAGCCCGAGCTCCTCGTCTTTCAACTCGGAGAACCTCGCACCACCAAAGCCGGCGACGCGTGAGGGGAAGCAAACCGAGGCGTAGACGCCATTGATGTCCATATCGCGGATCCGAGGATCGATCTGCCAGCACGACGGGCGCAGATCCTCGAAGCGTTGCGGCTCGTCGGTCCATTCCGAAGGGGGGCGGCCGGCTACCGCGTTGAGCCCCATGTTCGGCAAGAGCATGTCATCGAGCAGCCAGGCCTGAACGCCGTCACGCTCGACGATGCGAGGCGCCCGGTCACCGAATTTGGCGGGAATGCGCCCTTCGAACATGTCGGGCGGCTCGACGACGTGGTCATCGGTGGAGATGATGAGGTTCTTGACCGGGCGGGGCTCCGGATCCGGAAGCAGCGTGACCGTGCGTTCGATTGTCGTCATCGGGATCCTCCCCTAGGTTGTTGCTCGGAAACCATCCCATCCTAGGCCCATGGACCTGGTCATGACGAAAGAGGTGGGCACCATAGAGGTCAAAGGGAGGGCGCTGCTGCTGCTCGACACCACCCACGGCACGT
>JAFAWZ010000012.1 GCA_019241495.1 Acidimicrobiales bacterium
ACCCTTCTGCCCCCCTCTCTCGTCGGATGGCCGGTGGAAGTTTCCCACGACCTCGACGCGCTGCTGCCGAAGCTCGATGTCGTCTGCCTGCTCCGGCTGCAGAAGGAGCGGATGCTCGAGGCCCTGCTGCCGTCGCTGCGGGAGTACACCGCCACCTACGGGCTCACCCGCGAGCGCGCCGCCCTGTTGCCCGAGGGGGCGCTGATCATGCACCCCGGACCGATCAACCGGGGAGTGGAGATCGCGGCCGAGGTCGCCGACCTGCCTAGCTCGGTCATCACCCACCAGGTTGCGAACGGAGTCGCCGTGCGTATGGCCGTCCTCTATCTTCTCCTCGGTTCGGGGGTGGAACTTGCTGCGTAACCAGCGGCATCCGGTTGCCGTCGTCATCCGGGGCGGCCGCATCGTGGACCAGACCGGCACCCGCCAGGCCGACGTGTTGATCATGGACGGGCGCATCACGTCGGTCACTACCAAGGTCAGCTCGGTACCGGCCGGTACGGTCGTGCTCGACGCGGCCGGCTGCATCGTGGCACCCGGGCTGGTGGATCTACACACCCACCTGCGCGAGCCGGGCCGGGAGGAGGCGGAGACCATCGACTCGGGCAGCCGGGCCGCCGCGCTCGGGGGCTACACCGCGGTGGTCGCCATGCCCAATACCGAGCCGGCCATCGACAGCGCCGCGGTGGTCCGCCAGGTGTTCCACCTCGGCGCCGACTCGTGCTGCGATGTGCATCCCGCCGGCGCCATCACTCTCGGGCGCGAAGGCAGGCGCCTGGCGCCCATGGCGGAGATGGCCGCGCTCGGCGTCCGCGTCTTCACCGACGACGGCGCGGGGGTCCAGGACGCCCGGTTGATGCGCCGGGCCCTCGAGTACGCCTCGGCCCTCGGTGTGACCCTCGCCCAGCACTGTGAGGACGCCTCTCTCGCCGGTGGCGGCCACATGCACGAGGGGGAATGGTCGAGCCGGCTGGGTATCCCCGGCCAGCCGGCCGAGGCGGAGGAGCTGATGGTGATGCGCGACCTGGCCCTGGCGCGCCTCACCGGGAGCCGCCTGCACTTCCTCCACCTGTCGACCGCCGGGAGCCTGGCCATGGTCCGGGGGGCCAAGTCCTCGGGCCTGGGCGTCACCGCCGAGGTGGCCCCCCACCACTTCACCCTCACCGACGCGGAGTGCGCCTCGTACAACCCGGTGTTCAAGGTGAACCCGCCCCTGCGCACGGAAGAGGACGTCGAGGCGGTCAAGGCCGCCCTGGCCGAGGGCACGGTCGACGCCATCGCCACCGACCACGCTCCCCACACCCAGGAGTCCAAAGAGGTGCCGTTCGACCAGGCGCTGCCCGGGATGCTCGGCCTCGAGACGGCGCTCGCCCTGGCCCTCACCGAGCTGGATCTGCCGATCGAGCAGATCCTGGCCCTGATGTCCTGGCAGCCGGCCCGCATCGCCGGTCTCGAGGACACCCACGGCGGCCCGGTAGCCAGCGGGCGCACCGCCAACCTGTGCGTCATCGACCCGGCCGAGACGTGGATCGTCGACCCCGCCTCGTCGGCCAGCCGAAGCCGCAACAACCCGTACTCGGGGCGCAAGCTCACCGGGCGGGTCCGCCACACCATCCTGCGGGGCAAGCCGGTGGTCGTGAACGGGGAGCCCCAACGGTGAGCCAGGAACAAAACGCGACAGACGGAGAGGCGCTTCTCGTCCTGGCCGACGGCACCACCTTCGAGGGAGAGGCGGCCGGGTGGTGGGACCCGGACGCGACGACGCCGGCCACCGGCGAGGTCGTGTTCAACACCGCCCTCACCGGCTACCAGGAGGTCCTCACCGATCCGTCCTACGCCGGCCAGATCATCTGCTTCACCTACCCCCACATCGGCAACTACGGCATCGCAGCCGCCGACAACGAAAGTCGTCGCGCCTTCTGCCGCGGCCTCATCGTCCGGGACCTTCCTCCAAGGCCCAGCAGCTGGCGGGCCGAGATGAGCATCCACGACTTCTTGGCCGAGCAGCGCCTGGCCGCGCTCAGCGGTATCGACACCAGGCGGCTCACCCGTCACATCCGCGAAGCGGGATCGATGCCGGCCGCCTTCGGGCCGCTCCGCCGCTTCGACGAAGCGACCTTGAAAGAGGCGGCCCAGACCGAGCCGGGTACGGTCGGAGTCGACTTGGCATCGGTGGTGACGACGGCCCAGCCCTACACCGTGGGCGGCGGTCCGCGTCGGGTCGTCGCCTACGACTTCGGGATCAAACGGACGATCCTGCGCCACCTCGCCACCTTCGCCCGCGTGGAGGTCGTGCCGGCCGCCACCCCCGCCGAAGCGGTCCTGGAGCGAAAGCCCGACGGTGTCTTCCTCTCCAACGGCCCCGGCGACCCGGCCGCAGTCGGCTACGCCGCGACCGAGATCCAGAAACTCCTCGGCCGGGTGCCGGTGTTCGGCATCTGCCTCGGCCACCAGCTCATGGGGACCGCGCTCGGCGCCCGTACCTACAAGCTC
Organism: Acidimicrobiales bacterium; assembly: GCA_019241495.1. Classification (GTDB taxonomy): domain Bacteria; phylum Actinomycetota; class Acidimicrobiia; order Acidimicrobiales; family Palsa-688; genus JAFAWZ01. Next base: position 2,494 of record JAFAWZ010000012.1, read on the forward strand.
CCCTTCGGCCACCACGGCGGCAACCACCCGGTCCGGCGCATCGCCTCAGGCACCGTCGAGATCACCAGCCAGAACCACAACTACGCCCTCGCCGAGGGCTCCATCGAGGAAGCTGACATCACCCATGTCAACTTGAACGATGGTGTGGTTGAGGGCATCAGCTGCCGGGCCATACCGGCGTTCAGCGTGCAATACCACCCCGAGGCGGGGCCGGGGCCGCACGATGCGAGCTACCTTTTTCAGGAATTCGAGAGGATCATGGGTGCCTAGACGGGACGACCTGCACAGCATCCTGGTCATCGGGTCGGGGCCGATCGTCATCGGCCAGGCCTGCGAATTCGACTACTCGGGAACCCAGGCCTGCCGGGTCTTGAGGCAGGAGGGGTACCGGGTCATCCTGGCCAACTCGAACCCGGCGACCATCATGACCGACCCGGAGTTCGCCGACCGCACCTACCTCGAGCCGCTGACCCCCGACGTGTTGGAAGCCATCGTGATGCGGGAACGCCCCGACGCCGTCCTGCCCACCCTCGGAGGCCAG
>JAFAWZ010000018.1 GCA_019241495.1 Acidimicrobiales bacterium
GGTCTGCCGGAGGGGATGTTCAACGTGCTGTCGGGTGCGGCGGCCACCGGCCAGCGGATGGTCGAGCACCCTGACGTGGACATGGTGTCCTTCACGGGCAGCACCGCGGTGGGGCGGCAGATCGCCGGCACCGCGGCCGGGGCCCTCAAGAACATCTCTCTCGAGCTGGGCGGCAAGTCGGCCGCCATCGTCTTGGAGGATGCAGACATCGACACCGTGACACAGGTCGTGGCGGGAGGCACCTTCGGCAGCGCGGGCCAGTACTGCCGGGCGCTGACGCGCGTCCTTGCCCCCCGCTCCCGCTACGACGAGGTCGTCGAGGCTCTGGCCGCCGGGGCCCGGGCGATGACCCCAGGCGATCGCATGGGCCCGCTGATCAGCGCCCGCCAACGGGATCGGGTCGAGTCCTATGTCGCCGCGGCGCTCGATGAAGGTGCGCGGCTCGTCGCCGGCGGCAAGCGGCCGGCCCAGCCCGAGCGGGGCTACTTCTACGAGGCGACCGTTTTCGCAGACGCCACCAACGACATGCGCTTCGTCCAGGAAGAGATCTTCGGACCGGTGATCGCGGTGATGCCCTACGACACCGTGGACGAAGCTGTCGCCATCGCAAACGACTCGGACTACGGGTTGTCCGGCGCGGTGTTCAGCCAGGACGCCCGGGCCGCCTTGGACGTGACCCTCCGGGTCCGCACCGGCACGACCGGAGTCAACCTCCACGGCGCCCGGTCATGCGCGCCCTGCGGCGGCATGAAGTCCTCCGGCATCGGCCAAGAGCACGGGCCAGAGGGCTACCTGGAGTTCCTCACGCCCAAGGCCATCCTGATACCCGAGGATCTGGCCCAGACCTTGGAGTCCGAGGGAGTCGGTTCGCGGCCGGCGATCCGCTAGATCTGCAACGCCGCTCGGAGTGGGGCGCGGTCGGGCGCCGTTTGGTCCCGACCGCCCTCACTCGTACTCGCTTTACTCGTACTCGATGGTGGCGGGGGGTTTGGATGTCACGTCGTAGAGCACCCGATTGACCCCGCGGACCTCATTGACGATACGACGGCTGATGGTGTCGAGCAGGTCGTGGGGAAGCCGGGCCCAGTCGGCGGTCATGGCGTCGAGCGACGTCACCGCCCGCACGACGATCGCTTCGCCGTAGGTCCGGCCGTCCCCTTGGACGCCGACCGAGCGAAACCCGGGCAGCACCGCAAAGGCCTGCCACAGGTCTTCATCCAGGTCGTCCCGTTTGGCCAGCTCCTCTTGGACGATCAGGTCAGCGCCTCGGAGCAGGGCAAGGCGCTCGCCGGTGATCGGCCCCAGGATCCGAACGGCCAGGCCCGGTCCGGGGAATGGTTGGCGCATGATGATCTCATCGGGCAGGCCCAGGTCTGTGCCGACCCGGCGCACCTCGTCTTTGAACAGCTCCCGCAGCGGTTCGACCAACTTCAGCTTCATCACGTCGGGCAGACCGCCGACATTGTGGTGGCTCTTGATGCCGGCCGCCTTGCCACCGCCCCCGGACTCGATCCAATCGGGATAGATCGTTCCCTGGACCAAGAACTGGGTGTCGTCGAGCTGCTCCTGGCAGACCTTCTCGAACACGTCGATGAAGGTCTTCCCGATTATCTTCCGCTTCTCCTCGGGATCGGTCACACCTTCCAGCGCGGACAGGAACTGCTCCCCGGCGTGCACGGGTATGAGATTGCGACCAAACAGGTCGCGAAATGAACGCTCGACCTGCCTCGCCTCACCCTCGCGGAGCAGTCCATGATCGACAAAGACACACGTCAGACGGCTGCCGATGGCCTTGTAAACGAGGGCCGCGGCCACGGCCGAGTCGACGCCTCCCGACAGGGCGCACACCACCGAGGCATCACCCACCTGCTTCTCGACTGCTTCCACGGCTGAGTCGATGATCGATACGACATTCCAGTTGGGGCGCAGCCCGACCGCCTTGTAGAGAAACCGCTTCAGCAAGTCCTGGCCGTGCGTGGTGTGGGAGACCTCGGGATGGAACTGCACCCCGTACAGGCCTCGCTCGGGGTACTCCATGGCGGCAACGGGAGTGTGAGGCGTGGAGGCGGTGACGTCGAAGCCCTTGGGCCCTTCTACGACCGCGTCGGAGTGACTCATCCAGACCGACTGCCGAGCCGGTAGATCACCGAAGAGGACGCTCGCCTCGGAGACGACTGTGAGGTGGGTGCGGCCGTACTCCTCGACCCGGCCCCGCTCCACCTCGGCCCCCAACGCTTGGGCCATGAGCTGATGCCCGTAGCAGATCCCGAGCACCGGGATCCCCAGATCGAAGATCTCTGGGTCGCACTCCGGCGCCCCGGGCTGGTACACCGAGGCCGGCCCCCCGGACAAGATAAGGGCCTTAGGCTTGCGCCGCTCGATCTGTCGGGCCGAGATGGAGCCGGGCACGATCTCCGAGAAGACCCGGGCCTCGCGAACCCGGCGGGCGATCAGCTGCGCATACTGGGCTCCGAAGTCGAGCACCAGGACTGTGTCGCGACCGGATCGCTTGGCTGTGCTCGGCTTGACTCCCATAGCCAAGTTTACACGGCTGCCATTACGCGGCGTAACCCGCGTGACGGCGGATGCGGCCAGACTTGCCTCCTCATGTAGTTTGAGGAGCCCCCGGACACCCACGCCGGGAGGCAGAGGAGGACGCACACGTGGCGGAGACCATCGAGGTCGACAGATCCGGCGAGACGGTGTTGATCACCCTCAACCGGCCCGACCGCCTCAATGCGTGGACCCCTCGGATGGCTGATGAGATGGCAGCCGCCATCGAGACCGCCAACACCGACCCGGCGGTCGGGGCCCTCGTGGTGACGGGCGCGGGCCGAGGATTCTGCGCCGGGGCGGACATGGACCAGACCTTTTCCGCTCGCATCGCGGGCCACGACCCCGGCGCCGACACGGCGAGCGGGTTCGGCGGGATGTCAGCTGGGCTCGACTGGGTGGAGCTGTGCCAGTCGTCCAAGCCCCTCATCGCGGCGGTCAACGGTCATTGCATCGGGATCGGGCTGACCCAGATCCTGCCCTTCGACGTGATCGTTGCCTCCGAGGTGGCCCGCTTCGGGATGGGCTTCATCAAGGTCGGGCTGGTTCCCGAGCTGGCGTCCACCAGGCTGCTGGGTCAGCGGATCGGCCCCGGGCGGGCCCGGGCGCTGGCCTTAACGGGCGACATCTGGCCTGCCGCGGAGGCTTTCCGGGCCGGCCTGGCGGACTACCTCGTCAAGCCGGACCAGCTGCTGGCCACCGCCATCGGCATCGCCGAGCGCATATCCGCCAATCCCGGCCGGCAGGTCCACTGGACCAAGCAGCTGATGACCCAGAACGCGCTCGAAGCCGACACCAAGATCGTGCAGGAGAGGGAGAGCCAGATACTGAGACGGTGCTGGGCATCCCCAGAGCACGCCGAGGCGGTGAACGCCTTCATGGAGAAACGGGCTCCGGTGTTCGGAGGCCGACCCCCGGCTAGCGACCTCTGATGGACCGCTGATGGAACCGGACCCGACCACCCCGGGCCTAGACGTCATGCCCTTCGCCCTGACTCTCGGTGCCGAGCTGCTCGAGAGCAGCCCCGAACAGGTCCGGGCCCGGCTGGACTGGCACCCCCGGCTGTGCACTGCCAACGGGCTGCTCCACGGGGGTGCCATCATGGCCCTGGCCGACACCACCGGCGGCTTGTGCGCCTACCTCAACCTGCCCGACGGGGCGACCGGGACCGTCACCGTCGAATCGAAGACCAACTTCTTGCGGGCCGTCACGGCGGGCCACGTCGAAGCCACCTCCCGCCCGTTGCACGCCGGCCGCACCGTCGTCGTGGTCGACACGGCCGTCGCCGACCACCACGGGCGTCTAGTTGCCCGGGTCACGCAAACCCAGCTGAGTACCCGCCGCAGGATTGAGTAACCGAAGAGCAGGCTCTTCGTCCAAGTAGTCCTGCGGCGGGCGCTCACCCTCACAGATCGCGCGTGACCTCTCCGGGTCCCGGGGGCAATGAACTATTGGCCGGTCAGGGAAGAGGGAACAGCTCGTAGGCCACGTCCTGGCGGTCCTTGTGGCCGGGTGGGAATCCCCCTTCCTGCGAAGAACCGCGGGGCCAGTGGGCCCCCTCGAGGTGGTTGCGACTCCAGTCGTTCACCACCAGGCGCTCAGCGATCCGCCACTCGCCGTCGCGCCGCTCGAAGCGGTCGAGGTAGCGGCCGGCGAACATCCCGAGCTGAGGGGTTCCCGTGTCCTGGTGGGGATGGAAGGCAAGCACGTAGCTCTCGCAGCGGGCGTGGTCGGCGTCGTCGAACTCGATGTAGATGTTCGTGACCAGATGGCTCCCGACGCGCGGCATGCCTCCTTCAGCGGACGCGAGCCGATCGGCCATCTCCCACCCGAGCCCCTTGAACGCACCATGTGCATCGGTCGCGTCGGGGTGGAACGCGCTCTTGATGAGATCGGCGTCTGACCTGTCCACTCCCCGGCAGTAACGGAACAGCGCCTGGCGTATCTCCAGGTGAGCGACGATCTCGTTCTGATCCACAAGCCCCTCCTCTGGTTGGCTCAGATCCTATGTGCCACGAACCTGCCGTGCTCTGTCTGGTCGGCTCGCCGATTGGTGGGTCCGTTGGACGGACCGAGGCGGCGGGGCTGGGGCCGGGAGCCGGGAGTCGAGTCCAATAGTGGTCAGTTGACCCACATATGTGTGGGTCAACTGACCACTATTGATCCACACGACACGAGCCACACCACACGAGCCACACCGCACGATCCACACACTCCCCGGGGAGATTGACCTCCCTACCGAGCGGCCGCGTTCTGGGCGGCCTGGATGGCCGACCACACCCGCTGCGGGGTGAGCGGCAGGTCGATGTGGCGGATGCCCAGGTGCGCCAGGGCGTCCACCACCGCGCTCTGCACCGCCGGAGTGGCGCCCACGGTCCCGCACTCGCCCACTCCCTTCGCCCCGAGCGGGTTGAGGGGTGTCGGGGTCTCGTTGGCCGCCGTCTCGAACGAGGGGAGCTCGGCCGCCGAGAACATCGCATAGTCGGCGAGGGTGGACGTCAACGGGGTCCCGTCGGGGGCGTAGACGTACGCCTCCCCCAAGGCCAGCGCCGCCCCGGCTGCCAGCCCGCCGTGGATCTGCCCGGTGAAGAGAAGCGGGTTGAGCACCGTTCCGGCGTCGTCGACGGCCACCAAGCGCTTCAAATCAACCCGGCCGGTCAGCGTGTCGACCTCGACCACGGCCACGTCGGCTCCGAAGGGGTAGGTACCGGAGTCCGGTTTGAAGTCGAAGTCTGCGCTGATCGGGCCGCCGGCGCCTTCGACGACATCGGTCCAGGTCAAGCCCCGTTCGGCCACCCCGGCCACGTGGAATATTCCCCGTCGGGCATCGAGCATCACGTCCTCCACCGCCGCCTCCAGGAGATCCGCAGCCAGCTCCCGGGCCCGCTCGACCAGTACTTCGGTGGCGCGGAAAGTGGCGCTGCCACCGATCTGGAGCGACTTCGACCCGGCCGTCCCCGGACCGCGCGGCACCTCGTCGGTGTCGCCGTGGCGAACCTCGATCTGTTCGATGGCCAGACCCGTTCCCGCCGCCACGATCATGGCCCAGGCCGTCTCGTGGCCTTGGCCGTGGGCATGCGATCCGGTACGGACCACGGCCCGGCCGCCCTCGGTCACCTCGACAGAGGCGAACTCCGCGTCCGCGGCCCGGTTGGTGACCTCGACGTAGATCGACACGCCGACGCCGAGCGCGAAGGGATCCGCGGCGGCTCGCCGACGCCGCTGCTCGGCGCGCAGTTCGGCGTAACCGGCCATGGCCAGGGCCCGGTCGAGGACGGCGGGATAGTCACCCGTGTCGTATACCGCTCCCGTCGGCGCCCGGTACGGAAAACAATCGGGCGGGATCAGGTTCCGGCGCCGAACCTCGACAGGGTCGATGCCCAACTCGGCCGCATAGATGTCAATGGCCCGCTCTATAGCGATGGCCGCTTCTGGTCGGCCGGCGCCCCGGTAGGCGCCGACGGGCGCCGTGTTGGTCGCGAACACCTCCCCGGAGGCCCATACCCGCGGGATCCGGTACGGGCCGCTGGCCATGAAGATCGTGTTGCCGGCGACATAAGGAGTCACACTCGGATAGGCCCCACCGTCTTGGCAGACCTCGAGGTCGTACATCTCGATGATCCCCTCAGCGGTGCCGCCCAGGCGGATCCGCTGGCGCTGGGCCCGCCCGTGGTACATGCCCACCAGGTTCTCGGATCTCGTCTCGGCCCACCTGACCGGGCGATCCAGCCTGCGGGCAAGCAAACCGAGAAGGAGGTCTTCGGTGTAGAACCCGACCTTGGCACCGAAGCCTCCACCTACGTCGGGCGAGATCACCCTGACCGCTTCGAGCGCCAGACCGTGGAACGTGGCGAGGATGCGGCGAGCGGCGTGGGGAGACTGCACCGAAGCCCACTGCGTGAGCCCGCCCCCGAGCCACCGGGCGGCACAGCGGCGCGGCTCGAGCGGCGCCGGAGCCATCCGCGGGATGTCGACGACCACATCGACGGTGACCGCACAATCATCGAACGCGCCCTCAGGAGGCGATGTCCCGAACCGGGCCGCCCGGTTCGAACCAACCTCGGAGAAGAGGACCGCCCCGCCCGCTTCGCGCTCCGGCCCGGTGACGACGGCCTGCGGTTCGTAGTCGACCACGACCATCTCCGCTCCGTCCATGGCGACGGCCAGGTCCTCGGCCACCACCACGGCAACCGGCTCGCCGACGAACCGCACCACGTCATGAGCGAGGAGCGGGCGGCGCATGCGTGCCTCGGCACCGGGGAACGGGTCGACCCAACGGTCTCCTATCTCGGCCGCTCCGAAAACGCCGACCACCCCGTCGAGCACCTGGGCCAGCGTGGTGTCGACTGTCTTGATGCGCGCATGGGCGACCGTCGAGCGGACGAACACTGCATGCAGCGCGCCCGGTATCGGAACGTCGTCCACGTAGCACGATCTCCCGGTAAGGAACCGGGGGTCCTCGACCCGCCGGACCGAGGTTCCCATGATGCTCGTTGCGGTCGTCAAGGGGCCTCTACTTGTTGAGAAGGGTCCGTTGGTCCGAAGAGAAGAACTTCTCGGGGATGATGTGGAACAGCCGCCGGTTCGGAGTCCAGGCCAGCTCGAGGAACTCCTCTTCGGTCAGCTTGCCCGACGTCACCAGCCAACTCTTCGGTGCCCGGCTCCGGAAGAACCTCTCGAGCACCGCCGGGTCGTCAACGATCTCGGCCCGGCCGATCACAGTCACCGAGGCGACTTGCGGCTGGTCGAACACGGCGCTGCAACGGTCGTCGTGCTGGACGTTCCGGTAGGCCGCACGGAACAGGTTGGTGAGGGTGTATATCTCGCCGTCGATCACGCCCCCGCCGACGACGGCGCCGATCGGGTGACCGTCACCGCGCAGGCGGATGAACACACAGGTGGTGGCCCCGTCGATTACCTCCAACATCGCTTCGTGCGACATCTCGTCACGAGGCCGGTTGTCCCAGCTGCTGTGCTCGACGAGCTTCTCGGTCATGGCCGCTCACCTCCGACGCTTTGAGACAATATGCATCTTCGGCCCCGGCGGCCAGGGCCGTTGGGGCCAGAGTCGTCGCAAACGGGAGTGAGATAGCGTGGACCAACCTGAGTAGGGGGTTCGATGCAATGGATGATGGCGAGAAGTTGAAGGTGATCGACGTCGATACTCACCTGTCTGAGCCGCCCGACCTCTGGACATCGCGCGCGCCGGCGTCGTGGCGCGACAGGGTCCCCCAGGTGCGCGAAGACAGCGATGGGGTACCGGCGTGGGTCGTTGACAACCAGATCCTCTCCAAGCCCGCCGGGGCGTCGAGCACCATCCGCAGAGATGGTTCGAAGCGAAAGATCTGGGAATGGAGCATCACCGACACACCTCCCTTCGAGGAGGTCTCGCCGGCATCCTACGACGTCGGGGAGCGGCTCGCTCTGATGGATGGGCAGGGGGTGCACGCTCAGCTCGTGTACCCGAACGTCACCGGCTTCGGTGCGCACCGGCTCATGAAGCTCGATGACCAGGATCTGGCCAAGGCGGTAGTGTCGATCTACAACGACGCGGTCGGCGAGTTGCAAGAGCAGTCGAACCGTCGCCTCTTTCCCCAGGCCATCATCCCGTTCTGGGACCTCGAGGCCTCACTTGGCGAGACCAGGCGGGCCAAGCATGAGCTCGGCCTCACGGGCATCACCATGACGAGCGAACCACACGCAGCGGGCCTGCCAGACCTCCTCGATCCGCACTGGCACCCACTCTGGGAGCTCTGCACCGACCTGGACATACCGGTGAACTTCCACGTCGGCGCGACCGAGTTCGGCGCCGAGGCGTTCAACCGGGGCGTCTGGCCCTCACACGACGCGTACCGCCGCATCATCGTCGGCTCGTGCCTGTTGGAGCTGCACAACGCCCGCGTTCTGGCCAACCTCCTGGCCAGCGACTTGCCCGATCGTTATCCCAGCTTGCGTTGGGTCGTCGTCGAGAGCGGCATGGGCTGGGTGCCCTACGTGATCGAGCGGCTCGAGTACCAGATACTCGAGACCGAACCGGACGATCCCGAGCTGCGGCTGCCGACGCCTCCTCGTGAAGCCTTCCATCGCCAGGTCTACACGACGTTCTGGTTCGAGAACGCCGGTCCCGAGCTTCTCCTCGAGACAGTCGGCTTCGACAACGTCATGTTCGAGACCGATTTCCCCCACCCGACGTGCCTCTACCCCAACCCGGTGGAGCACGCCATGAAAGTGCTCGAACCGTGGGGCACCGACGTGCAGCGAAAGGTCCTGCAAGACAACGCGGTGCGGGTGTACAACCTGGAGCTCTGACCCTCGCTCACCACAGAGCGGGACGGTTCAGCGATTTACGTATCCGAGATATGAGTCTCTGAGGATCGACATGGCGTCGGGGCTCTTGGTCGACGCCTGGTGACAGATCTCGCCGTTGGCCAGGACGTAGAACCGGGACGCGACGTCGAGGGCGACAGTGGTGTTCTGCTCAACGAGCAGGCACGAGGTCCCGAAGTCCGTCTTCAACCGCTGGACGATGCCCGCCACAGCATCGACGAGGAGCGGCGACAACCCCAGGGACGGTTCGTCGAGCAAGAGAAGCCTGGGTCTGGCCATCAATCCCCGTGCCACGGCCAACATCTGCTGCTCGCCGCCGGAGAGAGTCCCGGCGAGCTGACGGGCCCTTTGCCCCAGGATCGGGAACTCCGTGCACATCAGCTCGATATCGTCAGTCCACCCCCGATCCCGGCGGGAGAAACCGCCGAGCTCCAGATTCTCGCGGACCGTCATCCGGGCGAAGACCTGCCGACCCTCGAGAACATGGGACACGCCGAGCCTGAGGATCTCGTCGGGTCGACGACCTTTCAGGCTGGTCCCGGAGAAGCGGACGTCTCCGCTCGTCATCCGGATCTCACCTGATATCACCTTGAGCAGGGTGGATTTCCCGGCCCCGTTCGGGCCCAGAACCGCAACAATCTCTCCCGGCTGGATGTCCAAGGAGACTCCCCGGACGGCCCGGACCGATCCGTAGCCGGCATGGACGGCGCGGACCCTGAGCGAACCCTCCTCGCCGACGCCGTCAGGGACTGTCGTGTTCATTGCCCTTCCCATCCACGGCCTTGAAGCGACGGCCCAGGTAGATCTCGATGACCCTCGGATCTCTCGCGACTTCGTCAGGGGAGCCCTCGGCGAAGTTCCTGCCTGCGGACAGGCACACCACCCGGTCACACAGGGGCAAAATGAACCCCATGTCGTGGTCCACGACACAAACGGCAATACCCTCGTCGCGAATACGTCGTATGGACTCGGCCAAGGTCATGCCCTCATGGTCATTGAGGCCAGCCGCGGGTTCGTCGAGCAATAGCAATCGTGGTTGTGCAGCCAGAGCCAGAGCGATCCCGAGGCGACGGAGGTGACCCGACGGGAGCGAGGAGACGGTGTCATTGGTTACTGCGGTGAGTCCGAGACGTTCGATGCACTGCTCCACTGCGCCGTGCACAGACGCCTGGTCGCGCCGGGAAAACTTTCCTGAGCAGCCTGCCGCCATGCGGACCGCTTCGTAGACACTGACCGACGGGAAGACCATCTGGTGCTGCGCAGTACGGACCAGGCCCAGTCGGGCAACCCGGTGGATCGGCCACCCGGTGATGTCCGACCCTTCCCAGCGGACCCGGCCGTTGCTCGGACGGTAGATCCCGACTGCGGCCCGGAGGAGCGTGCTCTTCCCGGACCCGTTCGGGCCGATCAGCCCTACGATCTCTCCTTCGGCCACGCTCAGGCTGACGGCATCGTTGGCCAGCAGGGCGCCGAAGCGCACGCTCAGGTCCGTGAGCTCCAACAGGTTGCTCATCCTGATCGGCCGGCCTCGAGCGGATCCCGCTCACCCTCCCACCCCGGGCCGCCCGCAGGCGTCACCACGGCGGCCGGACCACGGGCCCAGGCAACCGCACCCACGTTGCGGAGGACCATGCGCCGGAGCAGGTCGTAACCATCACCGATGGCGGGCACGATCCCGGTGGGCACCACGAGGATCACCAGCATGAGGATGGCGCCGGTCGCGATCTGGGTGTCGATCGGGCTCAAGTGGACGACCTGCGGCAGCATCACGAAGATCAGTGCCCCGACGGCCGGTCCGCCCACGGCCACTCCCCCGAGCACCATCATGATCACC
>JAFAWZ010000105.1 GCA_019241495.1 Acidimicrobiales bacterium
GAGCCGGTCGAGGGCAGCGAGTTCGAACTTCCCTGCGAGCTGGTCCTCCTGGCGCTCGGTTTCTCCGGGCCCGAGCCTGAGCTGGCCGCCGCGTTGGGCGTGCCGCTCACCGGCCGGGGCACCATGGCCCGCCGCCCCGACTACCAGACCGACCAGCCTGGGGTGTTCGTGTGCGGCGACGCGGGCCGGGGCCAGAGCTTGATCGTGTGGGCCATCGCCGAGGGTCGCTCGGCGGCCGTGCACGTGGATCGGTATCTCTCGGGCGACACCCTTCTGCCGGCCCCGCTGCCGGCCGCGTGAGGGACCGCCGTGGATGGCAACCCTAGTCGGGAAATCCATTGTGGTCACTTGACCTAGATATGTGTGGGCCAAGTGACCACAAATAGCATGGGGCGCGGCCGGTTCAAGCGGCTCTGCGGCGGGCCCTGAGTCGAGCCGCGGGGTACCCTGAAAGGGTGGAGCAAGATGGAAGCCCGGGGCCGGGCGAGGTCACCGAGGATGGCCACACCGCGTTGCCTCCCAAGATGGAGGCGTGGCGGCGGCGCAGCGCCACGGGGGCCATCCTCACCGGGTTTGCGCTCGGCCTCCAGCAGGCCCTCGAAGCGCCCAAAGAGGAGCCCTCCATCGTCATGGAGACCTCGGGCGACCCTCCGCAGGACCTGCCCGTGGAGGCGGACTTCGAATACGGCCGGCCCCGCAACAGCGTGGTGAGCATCCGGCCCTGGCTGCTCGGCTCCGAGGACGACGCCAAGGAGCCCGATGCTGCCCGAGAATCCGATGAAGAGGGCCAGCGCTGAGGTTCTGGGGACGTAGCCCGGGGGACGAAGAGAGCTCGGCGGCCACCTCGAGCGATCACAAAACGGCCAAAACGGCCACCGGCGCCGCCTCGGGACAGGCCGACGAGGTCGACGACGGCCTGAAGCCGTCGGCCATGCGGGGCAAGGAGACCCGCTACGGCTACATAGTGGCCGCGGAGCTGGTCGTCGTTGCCATATTGAACTTGATCGTCACCCACGGGAAGGGTGCTCCCGCCCACCCCCAGACCACGGTCGCCCTGATCGGCCTCTTCGCCGCCATCGGGCTGGCCGCCCTCCTGCGGACCCGCAACCGCATGATCGTCGGGATCGGCTCAGTGGTCGCCTCGTTCTTCGTGTCGACCCTGCCTCAGGCGCCTCAGTCTCTGTCGACACTGCATTTTCTCGCTCTGGCCATCCCGCTCGTGTACGCCTTCTACCTCACTCAGCGTCAACGCCGGGCCACCACCAGCCGCCTCCGGGAGCGCCGGGCCACGGCGTCCTCGCCGAGCCCTAGGGAAAGTTCCGGCCGGCGCAGGAAGCGCAAGCAGGCCGAGGAGCCCACCGGGCCAGCCCCCAGCCGGCGGTACACGCCGCCCAAGTCGAAGCGGAGCCCCACCGGCAAGACCGGCCGGCGTTAGCGGCCCGGGACCCTCGGAGCCGAGGGACGAATCGGGATCTAGCGGCTATCAAACGCTAAACCCGTGCATTTCCTATGCCGACATGTACAACAGGAATGGCAACTACCGTGGTCAATAGGAGCTACTGGCTCCTCGCGGCCCTGCTGGGCCTGCTGTTCCCCGCCGCGCTCGTCGCCCATGGGACATCGCTGTGGATGCCGGCGTCGGGCGTGGCCTTCGCAGTGCTAGTCCTGTACGGCCCGAGGATGATCCCGTTGCTCGTCGGCACCACCGCCGTGTCGGTGATCGTCTCGGGGCAGTCGGGTATGCCCGTGCTCGTGGTCGTGACCGCGGCGAGCGCCAACACCACTGCTCTGGCCCTATGGGCCTGGGGACTGCGGGCCTCTGGCGTGGACCTGCGCATGCGGAGGCTCCAGGACGCGGCAGTGGTAGCCGTGGCAGGCGCAGCCGCGACCGTCGCCTCCACCGGGCTCATCATCGTCGTCCTGGCCGCCTGGCGCCCCGTGTCGTTCTGGACGTTGGCCGAGCACACCCTTCTCACCAACGGAGCGGGCCTGTTCGCGGTGGCGCCCCTGCTCCTCCTTACCGCCGTCCGGGGCATCCGGCGCAACCAGCTCCCCGAGCTCGCCGTCCTGGCCGCCCTGTTCGTCGCGGCGGCCCAGTTGTCGGCTGGCGGTTACCTCGCTCCCCCGCTCTACTACCCGCTTCTTATCCCCATGGTGTGGGCCGCGCTGCGCCTCGGCGTGGCCGGAACGGTCACGGGAGCGGCGGTCGGCACCCTCGCACTGGCCGTGATCGAGCACCGCTACGGCCTGCCCGCCGACCAAACCGTTCGGCTCGAGATCTTCATGACGGTCTTCTCGGTCGCTGGACTGTGCTTCGGTGCGGCCCAGAGCGAGCGCCAAGACGCCCAGCGCGAGCTCGAGGACAGCCGGGCGGCTCTGGCCGAGAGCGAGGAACGGCTCCGCCTCCTGATAGAGGCAAGCGCCATCTTCATGGTCGACCCCGACGGCAACGTGCTCACCTGGAACAGCGGGGCCGCGGCCATGCACGGGTACCGGGCCGACGAGATCATCGGGCGAAGCGTCTCCGTGCTCGGCGCGGGGGCCGACGAAGAGCTGCTTCAGGCCGCTCGAGGTGGCCGGTCCAGTACCGAGGCGTGGCGGCTGCGCAAAGACGGCACCCGCTACTGGGCCAACGTGCTGGTGACCGCCCTACGCGACGACGGGGGTCGCCTCCAGGGTTACTCGGAGGTCGTGCTCGACCTCACCGAGCGGCGCGCCACCGAGCAACGGCTGAAGCGCCTGGCGACCAGCGATCCCCTCACCGGCCTGGCCAACCGGGCCTACCTTCACGACCGGCTCGAGCGGGCCCTCGCCCACGGCCCCGTCGGGGTGCTCTTCTTGGACCTCGACGGGTTCAAGGAGATCAACGACGGATGGGGCCACGACGCCGGCGACCGTGTCCTCGGTGTCATCGCGGCCCGCCTGCGCTCGGTGATCCGCCCCTCCGACCTGGCCGCCCGGGTGGGAGGCGACGAGTTCGTCCTGCTGTGCCGGCACCTGTCGCGCCCCGCAGACCTGGCGGCCATCGCAGATCGCGTCGGCAAAGCCGTCCAAGCACCCATACCGGTCGGGAAGGGCACCGTATCGGTCGGTGCCAGCATCGGCGTGGCCGAGGGCCAGCCCGGCCAGCGCGCTGCCGAGGTGATCAAAGAGGCTGACCGGGCCATGTACGCGCTCAAGCGGGCACGCCCCCGCCGCCCCCGGCGGCTGGAGCTGATCAAGTGATCGACAAGGCCGTCAGAAGCTGTGGCAAAACTACTTCGAGGTGGGAGAAGGCCCATCCGCGGGTTTTGCGACAGCTTCTCAGGCTGGCAGCAGGGCCGACCGCAAGAAGCCGAGCAGCGCGGCCCGCTGGCGCACCAGGCTGCGGGCGGTAGGTTCCACCCCCAAAGCCCGCAGCACCTCCACCTCCGTGGCGGCCCCGACCACGCTCGAGTAGGCGACCAGCAACAACAACCGGGCATCTTGGCGGCGCAGCTCGCCCTGATCCATGGACTCATCCAGGAAGCCCGTAGCCCGGTCGATCAGAGGCCCCAGGGCCAGGGCGAAGCGGGTGGCGGCGGGCGGGCCGAGCCGCGTCACCTCCCGGAGGAGGCCGAGCAGCTCGGGGCGCCGCCCGGCCAGGCGGAACACGGCCCGGACGATGGCTTCCACCCGGTTCCAGGCCCGGCCGGGCCGAGCGAGGGAATCGGTGAGGGCCAGGGCCATCTCCCCGGCGGCCTGGTCGACGACCGCTTCGAGGAGGGCCTCCTTGGACGGGAAGTAGTACAGGATCGTCTGCTTGCGCACCCCGAGCTCACCGGCCAGGGCGTCGAGCGACGTGGCCTCGTACCCGCGGCGGCCGAAGGCGGCCAGCGCGGCACTCAAGACCCGGTCCTTGGTCTTCACCTCAGCCATCTGCCATCTACCATATGGTAGACGCCTTGTGGTAGACATGGGCGATGCTCCGGGATGCTCTCGCCGGCCAGCGCATCGCCATCACCGGTGCTACCGGCTTCCTCGGGACCGCCCTAGCGGAGCGCCTGCTCCGATCCGTCCCTGAGTGCGAGATCGCGCTGCTCATCAGGCCGGGCCGGCGAGGTGCGGCCGACCGGGCCCGACGCGAGGTCCTGCGCAACAGCTGCTTCGACCGCCTGCGAGGCGAGCTGGGTGACCGGTTCGAGCCCATGGTGGAGCGCCGGGTCCAGGTGTTGGCCGGCGACGTGGGGGTGGACGGCCTGAGCCTGGACACCGCCGGCGCCAACGTCCTGGCCGGCTGCCAGATCGTCATCCACTCGGCGGCGACCGTGAGCTTCGACTCGCCCCTCGACGCCGCGGTGGAGATCAACCTCCTCGGGCCGACCCGCGTGGCCGCGGAGCTGAACCGCCTCCATCCGGACGGGGACCTCCCCCACCTCATCGCGGTATCAACCGCCTACGTGGCCGGCAGCCGGCGGGGTCGGGCACCTGAGGCGACCCTGCCCGACACGCCCTGGTCGACCGAGGTGGATTGGCAGCTGGAAGTGACCGCGGCGCGCCGGGCCCGGGCCGATGCCGACGCCGAGAGCCGGGAGCCCAAGATGCTGGCCCGCTTCCAGAAGCAGGCCCGAGCCGAGCTCGGGGCGGCCGGGGTCCCGCTGCTGGCCGCCCGGGCAGAGCGGTTCCGCGACGAGTGGGTCAAAGAGCGCATGGTCGATCTGGGCAAGGCCCGGGCCCAGGGCCTCGGTTGGCCCGACGCCTACGCCTACACCAAGGCGCTCGGCGAGCGGGCTCTGCTCCAGGGCCGGGGGGAGCTGCCCCTGAGCATCGTCAGGCCGTCGATCATCGAGTCGGCGCTGGCCGAACCGGTACCGGGGTGGATCCGCGGCTTCCGCATGGCCGACCCGGTGATCATCTCCTACGCCAAAGGACTGCTGCAGGAGTTCCCTGGGGTACCCGAAGGGATCATCGACGTGATCCCGGTGGACCTGGTGGTGTCGAGCATCCTGGCCCTGGCGGCCCGAGGCCCGCTCCCTGAGCCCGACGTCCTGCACGCAGCGTCGGGCGCTCGCAACCCGCTGCGGTACCGGAAGCTGGTCGAGCTGGTGCAGGCCTGGTTCACCGAGCACCCGCTCGCTGACAGCCACGACCAGCCGATCACCGTGCCGGAGTGGTCCTTCCCGGGCCGGCGGCGGGTGCAGCGCCAGCTCGACCGGGCCTCCAAGGCGATCAACATCGCCGAGCGCACCCTCCAGTCCCTCCCCCTCCGCGGCCGCCAAGCCGATCTAAGCGCTCGGCTCGAAGAACGCCGCGAAGAAGTCGAGCGGGCCCTGTCCTACGTCGAGCTGTACGGCGCGTACACCGAGACCGAGGCGGTGTTCTCCGTGGACCGCCTTCTGGCCCTCTTCTCCGAGCTGGCCCCCGAGGATCAGGAGGAATTCGGCTTCGACCCGGCCGTGATCGACTGGCAGCACTTCTGTCACGACGTCTATCTGCCGTCGGTGGTCGCGCACGCCCGGGTGCGGATGGCCAAGCCGGGGGCTCGCGCCACACGCGCCGGCCGGGGGTCCAGCGGGCTGACGCGGGAGGAGCGGGGCCGGCGGGCCGTGTTGTCGCCGGAGCGCCACCTGGCCGTGTTCGATCTCGAGAACACGCTGATCGCGTCCAACGTGGTCGACTCCTACGCCTGGCTCGCCACCCGCCGCCGGGACGACGCCGACCGGGTCAGGTTCGTGGTAAAGACGCTTGGCGAAGCGCCCCGCCTGCTGGCTCTCGACCGGGTCGACCG
Source organism: Acidimicrobiales bacterium (assembly GCA_019241495.1). Classification (GTDB taxonomy): domain Bacteria; phylum Actinomycetota; class Acidimicrobiia; order Acidimicrobiales; family Palsa-688; genus JAFAWZ01. Next base: position 5,747 of record JAFAWZ010000105.1, read on the forward strand.
CAGCGACTTCCTGCGCTACTTCTACCGCCGCTACGAGGGTGCTCCGGCCCGCCGGCTACGCCACGACAGCTGGGAGCTGTTCAGCGACCTGATCCTGACCAAGTCCTTCCCGGCCGGGATACGGCGGGTCCGCGAGCACCGAGCCCTCGGCCACAAGACCCTGCTCATCACGGGGGCCCTCGACATCGTGATAGAGCCTCTGCGCCCCCTCTTCGACGAGGTGGTGTGCGCCAAGTTGGGGGAAAAAGGGGGCCGTCTCACCGGAGAGCTCACCGAGGCACCGCCGACCGGTGAGGCTCGAGCGCTCCTGATGGCCGACTACGCCCGGGCCATGAACCTGGACCTGGAGCAGTGCGTGGCGTACGCCGACTCGGCCAGCGACCTTCCCATGCTCGAGGCGGCCGGCCACCCGGTGGCGGTGAACCCCGAGACCAAGCTGGCCGCCATCGCCCGCAAGCGGGGCTGGCACGTCGAGCACTGGCCCCGGGCCGAGGGCGGGCCCCGCCCGTTGCTGCCGATCGGGCCCCGCCTGTGAGAGCTCTCCGGATCGAACGGTCCCTGGCCCGGTTCGCGGCGGCCCGGGTGATGCCGAATCACCGCCCGGTCCCCGTCCGCCTGGCCGACATCGACCCGCCGGAGCTGCCCGGCCCAGGGTGGCAGCTAATCCGCCCCCTCCTTTCAGGCATCTGCGGCAGCGATCTGGCCACGGTGTCGGGGCGGTCGTCACGGTGGTTCGAGCCCATAGTGAGCTTTCCCTTCGTGCCTGGCCATGAGGTGGTCGGCGAGACCGAAGACGGCCGGCGGGTCGTCATCGAGCCGGTGCTGCACTGCCGCATCCGGGGCGTGGAGCCGCCGTGTGTGGCGTGCGCGTCGGGCCACACCAACCACTGCGAGCGCCTGACCGCCGGACACCTGAAGCCCGGCCTGCAGACCGGGTACTGCCGCGACACAGGAGGCGGATGGTCGCTGGCGCTGGCCGCCCATCCCCTCCAGCTCCACGACGTGCCCCCCGAGTGGACCGACGAGGCGGCGGTGATGATAGAGCCGACCGCCTGCGCAGCTCACGCCGCTCTCGTCCCGTCCCCTTCGGAGGGCATGCGGGCCGTAGTGATCGGAGCCGGGACGATGGGCCTGGCGACCATCGCGTCGCTGCGGCGCCTGCGCAGCGACGTCGAGTCGCTCATCGCCGTGGCCAAGCATCCCGACCAGCGGGTCCTCGCCCGCGAGCTGGGCGCGACCGTGGTCGTCGAGCCCGGCGAGCTGCGCCGAGCCGTGCGGAGAACGACCGGCTCGTGGATATTGGACAACGGTCAGCTCACCGGCGGCGCCGACGTCGTCTACGACTGTGTCGGTTCGGCCGAGTCACTGGCCGAAGGGTTGGCCGTAGCGGCCCCGGGGGCCACCGTCGTGGTGGTCGGCATGCCGGGCCATGTCGGGATCGACCTCACCGCCCTCTGGCAGCGAGAGATACGCCTGGTGGGCGCCTACGCATACGGCCCAGAACCGGCGGCGGGCGGCCGTCACAGCTTCGAGCTGGCCGCCCAGGTGGTCGAGGCGGCCCGCCTGGACCGGCTGGTCAGCGCCGCCTACCCGTTGGACCGATTCGCCGATGCCATCGACCACGCGGCCCACGCCGGCCGGCGGGGCGCCGCCAAGGTCGTGTTCGACCTGCGACACGAGAAGAGAAGATAGGTACACATGCCTCGTCCGGGTTTCGTCCTCGAAGTAGACCGCTCCACCCCTCCGATCCTCACGTGGCACGGGGAGGGCTTCCGCCTCGAGAAGCTCCCCGCCGGGCGGTCGCGGGTCATCTACGCGCCGGAGCCGCTCGAACCGCTGGGCGATCCCGACGAGGAGATTCGCCAGGCCCTGCTGAACCCGCTCGACTGCGATCCGTTGCCCACGCTGTTGTTTCCCGGGATGCGCCTCACCATCGCCTTCGACGACATCTCCCTCCCGCTACCGCCCATGCGCCGCCCGGACAACCGCCAGCGGGCGCTGGAGGCCGTGCTCGACCTGGCCGCGGCCGCGGGCGTGGACGACGTGGTGCTGATCTGTGCCCTGGCCCTGCACCGGCGCATGACCGAGGCGGAGCTGCGCCACGCCGTCGGCGACCGGGTCTACGACGCCTTCGCTCCGAGCGGCCGGCTGCTCCAGCACGACGCCGAGGATCCGAACGCCCTGGTCCACCTGGGGGTGACCGACCAGGGCGAGGACGTGGAGATCAACAAGCGGGCGGCCGAGTCGGACCTCCTCGTCTACGTCAACATCAACCTGGTGGCCATGGACGGGGGCCACAAGAGCGTGGCCACCGGCCTGGCGAGCTACCGCAGCCTCCGCCACCACCACAACGTGCGGACCATGCGTCACAGCCGCTCGTTCATGGACCAGGACCATTCGGAGCTGCACTCCTCCAACTGGCGCATGGGCCGACTCATCGCCGCGTCGGGGGTTCGGGTGTTCCAGATCGAGACGACGTTGAACAACGACGCCTTCCCGAGCCAGATGGGGTTCCTCCAGAAGCGGGAGTGGGAGTGGACGGCCCGGGACCGGGCGACCTATCTGGCCACTACCAGATCCCTGGCGCTGGCCCCGCCGCGCACGGCCCGATCGATATTCCAGGCCATCAAGGCCCCCCACTCGATGACATCGGTTCACGCCGGGGAGGTCGAGGCCGTGCACCGGGCCACCACCGCCATGGTGTACCGCCAGCAGCTCGTACCCGTAGAGGGCCAGACCGACATCGCGGTGTTCGGGCTCCCCCATTTGTGCCCCTACAACGTGAACTCGATCATGAACCCGATCCTCGTCATGTGCATGGGCCTCGGCTACCTGTTCAACCTGTACCGGGGCAAGCCGATCGTCCGCGAGGGCGGGGTGGCGATCCTGTCCCACCCGACCCCGTGGGCTTTCAACCCGGTTCACCACCCGTCGTACATCGACTTCTTCGAGGAGGTCCTCGCCGACACCACCGATCCGGTGGAGATCGAGAAGAACTACGAGGAGCGTTTCGCCACCGACGAGTGGTACCGCCACCTGTACCGGACGGGGCACGCCTATCACGGCGTCCATCCCTTTTACATGTGGTACTGGGGGGCCCACGCCCTCGAGCACCTGGCCCGGGTGATCATCGTCGCCGGGTCGCCCCGGGCCGTGCGACGGCTGGGCTTCTCGCCCGCTTCGACCCTGCAGGATGCGCTCGAGATGGCGAGCGACGTGGTCGGCCGCGACCCCACCATCTCCCACCTGCACTGCCCGCCGATCATGATCGCCGACGTCGAGTGATCGGGCGCGTCTTCCCCCTGGCCCGGCCGACGTGGCCCGGCTCGGTACCTCGGCCGCCAGTGCGCAAGGCGCTCGGCCTGGCCTACGACACCGACTGGGCCCGGTCCCCCGGGGCCCGGGCCGGCCGGGCCGCCGTCCGCGACCTCGTCGCCGCCCCCCTGTTGAAGGTGATCGCCGCCCCCGAGACACGCGGCCTGGACCGGATCTCCCACCTCGATGAGCCGGCCATCTTCGCGGCCAATCACGCCAGCCACCTCGACGCGCCCCTCATCGTGTCGGTCCTCCCCGCCCGGTGGCGCGACGAGCTGTTCGTGGGTGGCGCGGCAGACTACTTCTTCGACACCCGGGTCAAGGCGGCCACCTTCGCGTTCTTGCTCAACGCCGTCCCGATCGAACGCCAGCGGGTGTCGCGCCAGTCCGCCCGGGTGGTCGAGACGCTGCTCGGCGACGGGTGGAGCATGCTGATCTTCCCCGAAGGCGGCCGGAGCCCCGACGGGTGGGGCCAGCCCCATACCCGGGGGGCGGCCTGGTTGGCGTCTCGAACCGGCCTGCCCATCGTGCCCGTGCATGTAGAAGGCACCAGGCGCATCCTGGCCAAGGGCTCGCGCACCCTCCGCCCCGGGTCCACCGTGGTCACCTTCGGCCGGCCACTGCGCCCCGGTGCCGGCACCGACGCCCGAGCGTTGGCAGCCGATCTCGAGCAGGCCATAGCGGCTCTGGCCGACGAGTTGGGCTCCGACTGGTACACCGCCCGGCGTCGCGCCGCGGCGGGAACCACCCCGCCGCTGACCGGGCCCGAGTCGAGGGGATGGCGACGGGCCTGGGCCCTCGATGAGCGGGCGGGCCGGCGGGGGCGGGCCCGGGACCGCTGGCCCCGCTAACCCCGTAGGCGCCAGACCCACCAACCGGCGGCCGCGGCCAACGGTACGGCCGCCAGGCGGGCCACGATCCCAGCCACGGCGGCGTCGATCCCGGCGCCGAAGTTGGTCAGCTCGACCAGCACGCCACACACGGCCGCGGTCGCGGTCAGAGCCGCCGCGGCGAGCAGGCCTGTCTGCACGATCTCGGCCACCTGACCCCGGGGGCCGG
>JAFAWZ010000143.1 GCA_019241495.1 Acidimicrobiales bacterium
AACCGGATCGTCATCGTCGATCCCCAGACCAACCAGATCGTCTGGCAGTACGGCGACACCGACGCGGCCGGCGCCGCCCCTGGGCTGCTCCACCTTCCGCACGGCTTCGACCTGCTCCTGCCGGACGGGACGACCCCCACCCACCCGGCCGCGGCCGGCGGGCAGGCCCGCAAGGCCTGACCGCTCATGGAGCGGGAACGGTGGTAACCAGCCTCCCCTTGATCAGCGGGAGGAAGTGCTCCAGCGGCTCGCTCCGGTAGTCAGCGTCGAAGGCCGCCTGGTCGTACTTGACGCAGAACTCCTCGGTGTAGTCGAAGTGCTCCATGCCCCGGTACTGCTCCCGGGTGTTGCGGTCCAGGCCGATGTGGTGCCAGAAGTAGTAGCCCTGGAACTCGCCGTGATGCAGGACCATCCAGTAGTTCGCGGACGAGACGAACGGCTTGAGGATCTCGGCTCCGATGGCCGGATGGTTGAACGGAGCAAGAGTGTCACCAATGTCGTGCAGAAGCGCGCAGAGCACGTACTCCTCGTCGCGCCCGTCGCGCTCGGCCCGGGTGGCCGTCTGCAGGGAATGCTCGAGGCGAGTAACGGGGAACCCGCCGTGGTCCGAATCGAGAGCCTGGAGCAGGCCGACGACCCGCTGTGGCACCAGGCTTTGGGTGACGTTCAGCTGAGGGCTGATGAGAGCCCAGTCCTCGGCGGTGGAGTGCTCGAAGCTGTTGAACTTGGCCCGCCGAGCGGCATCGGTCATGAGGACGAGGTTATGCCCGCGTCGAGGTGAAAAACGGCTCTCATGCTGGAAGCCGTGGCCGCCTGGCCCAGCAACGGAGTCAAACCGAGCATCTCTTCAGTAGTGCGCAACAGCGAATAGTGGTCGAAGGGAGCGGATGGACGGGGCCCGGCGCGACCGACGGAGCAATGACCTAGCACGGGACCAGATCGCCCCCCGAGTCATTTTCGTCCCAGACGATGAACAGCGCGGTGGCGCCTGCCCTGTATTCGGCGCTGGCCAGGATCTGAGGCACTATCCGGGACAGCCAGGTGTCGCCAGCACTCGTCGAGCAGTCGTGCATGTCGTTGCACAGGTTGGGGGTTATGAAGGTAAAGCGCGACGTGAGGTCGGGTACGCCGCTCAGCGGGACATCCTGCGTATCACATTCGGTCGCGATGGCGTGTAGTACGACGCCGGGTCGTGCCGAACGGCATAGGCACTCGCATCAGAGTGGTCGCAATGGGCCGGAATGCTCTCCTCGAGCGACTTCCAGTTGCGCCCGAGCAAGCCGAAGAGGCTTGGCACGTCCAGTGGACCTCCGACGTCGTCCGCCACGCTCTGGGTGGATCCAGAAGTGAGGGCGATGTAGTTGGGGAGGCTGGGATGAGCAACTCCGGAATAGCCAGTTGCCAAGCCGCACTGACCGGCCAAGGAATTGAGGTACGGGGCTTCAAGCGAACCGTTGACTTCGTCGAGCCCGCGGTTCTCCATGAGTATCCACACGGCATGGGCCCAGGAAGCCGGGGGCTTGGTACCGGCGCACGGCTGTCCTGCCCCGACCTGTGCCCCGGTCGTCGGTTGAGGGGCCGGGCTCTTTGCCTTCGACGGCTCCGTGGGCGAGGTGTTCGAGACCATCGATGAGCACCCGGACACGGCCAGCGCACTCGCCGCGGCCAGGGCGGCCAACCTCGAGAACCTCACGAACCCACTCTTGCCTCCTTGGTCCGGGTTGTGCAGTGCAGTGCGACCACCCCGGTAAGTTCCTGTGGCGTGACATCACTGCCAGGCGCCCGGGCCCTCGTGACCGGGGCCAACGGGGGTTTGGGCCGAGCCATTTCTGCGGCCTTGCGTCAGGAGGGATGCTCGCTGGTCGTCACTGGGCGGCGGGCCGAGCAGGTGGAGGCGGTCGCGCGCGACGTCTCTGGCCGGGCCGTCGTCGCCGACCTGGCGGTGCGGTCCGATCTGTACCGCCTGCTCGAAGAGGCGGGTGAGGTCGACATCGTGGTCGTGAACGCGGCCCTGCCGGCCTCGGGCGACGTGGCGGAGTGGGACCAGGCCGACATCGACAAGGCCTTCGAGGTCAACCTGGGCAGCGCCATCGCCATGACCCGGGCCCTGCTCCCCCAGTTCCGGGCCCGGGGGTCGGGGCATTTCGTGTTCGTGTCGTCCCTCTCGGGCAAGGTCGCCTCCCGGGGTGGCGCCCTGTACTCGGCGACCAAGTACGGGCTGCGGGGATTCGCCGCCGGGCTGCGCTGCGATTTGTACGGGAGCGGTATCGGCTGCTCCCTCGTCAACCCGGGTTTCGTGCGCGACGCTGGCATGTTCGTCGATGCAGGGGGCAAGACGCCGCTCAACCTGGGGACGGTGACCTCAAAGCGTTGCGCCGCCGCGGTGGTGAAGGTGATCCGCCAGAACCGGGCCGAGCTCGACGTGGCTCCTTTGTATCTGCGCCTGGCCACCACCCTCGGGGCGCTGACGCCAGGACTGTCGGCCCCCGTCCAGGCCCGGCTGGATCCGGGCCTGTCCGACACCTTGGTGCGGGGGCAGCGGACCAAGCGGTGAAGGCGCGACATCCGCCACGACGCCCGGCGGGTGGGGCGGGAGATCATGTCCGCCATGCTCAGAAAGTGAACGGCAGGGTCTCCACCACCCGGGCGCCCAGCACCTTGTCGCCCGACAGCTCGACCCCGCCCAGCTCGCCGCCGTCGAGGACCCGCTGTGGCAGGATGCGGCCACAGGCCAGGCGGGTCAACGCCGCCGATGACAGGGCGATCGTGCTGGTCGGGGCGCGGTCGAGGCCGGTGATCACCCGGGCCCGGCCGTCGATGACCGCCACGTCGACCCGCCGGGTGACAGGCCCGACCACCTCCAGCCGGACCGAGGAGCCGGCCGGTGCGGCCGCCTTCTTCCCGACCAGGTAGCCGAGCGCCCGGACGATCTCGTCGACCGACTGTTCGACAGCCGGGCCGGACTCGTGGCCCGGCCGGCCGACTGCGTCGCGTACGTCCTGCTCGTGGGCCCAGCAGTCGAACACACGGATCTGCATGAAGCGCCGGTAGTCGGCCTGCCCGACCGGGGTCCACGACGGACCGGCGAAATCGTCCTCGGTCATGCCGGAGAGCGCGTGGCGGCGAGCGGCGGTGACCTCGTTGAACTGCTCGAGCACGGCGGGGCGCGGCAGGCGGCCGAGGGCGACGACCCAGATCTCGTTGAACTCCCCCATGGGGTTGCGCACGTGGTCGGGCGATCCAGCGTCCACGTCGGAGGGGGTGGACCGCCCCAGCAAAGAGCTCTCGGTGCCGATGATGTGGGCGTATTGGGCTGATACGGCCCATCCGGGACAGGGCGTTGGCGCCGACCAGTCGGCGTCGGACAGCTGTGCGCCGAGGTCAGCCAGAGAGGACCACACCTCACCCAGCTGCATGCCGAGGCCGGCGGCCGAGCTGTCGGCGACGATCCCGGGACCATTCGGCACAGCCCGCAACGCTAACCACCCAGGACGGACCGTGCTATGACGGGTCCGTGCCGCCGCACCACATCCTCGACTTGGACCTCGATCTGGCCGAGCACCTCGAACAACTGGTCCTCGACGAGACCGACGACGAGGACGAGCCCGTGCTGCGCTGGCGCGACGGCAGGCTGGTGGACACCTGGAGGGAGGGCTATCCGTACGAGGAGCGCATGCCCCGCCCCGAGTACGAGGTCCTCAAGCGGCAGCTCCAGATCGAGCTGTTGAAGCTCCAGAATTGGATCAAAGGTACGGGCCGGCGGCTGGTGATCCTCTTCGAAGGTCGCGACGCCGCGGGCAAGGGCGGGACCATCAAACGCTTCACGGAGCACCTCAACCCGCGCGGCGCCACGGTGGTTGCCCTGGAGAAGCCGTCCGAGCGCGAGCGCGGCCAGTGGTACTTCCAGCGCTACGTCACCCACCTGCCGTCGATCGGCGAGCTGGTGTTGTTCGATCGCTCGTGGTACAACCGGGCGGGCGTCGAGCGGGTCATGGGATACTGCTCCGAGGAGGAATACCAGCGGTTCGTCGTGGACGCTCCGATGTTCGAGCAGATGCTCGTTCGCGACGAGGTGTCTTTGATCAAGTTCTGGTTCTCGGTGTCGCGCGCCGAGCAGCGGACCCGGTTCCTCATCAGGCGGATCGACCCGGTGCGCCAGTGGAAGCTGTCGCCCACCGATCTGGCCTCGTTGAACCGATGGGACGACTACACCCTGGCCAAAGAGGCCATGTTCGCCCTGACCGACACCGAGATCGCCCCGTGGACGGTCGTCAAGAGCAACGACAAGAAGCGGGCCCGCATCAACGCCATGCGACACGTGCTGTCTCAGTTCGACTACCCAGCCCGCGACGAGAGCATCGTGTCGAGCGTCGACCCCTTGGTGGTGGGACCGGCGTCGGCCGTCTACGAGCACGGCGAGTCTCCGTCGCCGCGCTCGGCGTGACCGGCTGGGCCCGACTAGCCGGCTCGGCGGCCGGCCTCTAGCATCCTGGACCTGCCCGATCACCTCGGTCCCCGGCGAGCTAGAGGCAGCACACGCGCCCGATGAGCCCTGGTAGACACCGCCACGTTCCCCACATCCACGGGCGCCGGCACATCCCGAAGCCCAGGTGGCCCCGGCGTCTCCTGATCGCGACGAACGTCTCCGTCGCCCTGTGCCTGATCGCCGCCGGGGCGGCATACGGGTACGTCCGGTTCCGCATCAACTCGATCCGGACCCAAGCCGCCCCCAGCCTCACCCCCGTCACCAAGGGCGGGCCCACCGGCTCGGCGGAGAACATATTGCTCATCGGCAACCAGACCCGGGCCGGCCTCACCCCCGCCCAGCAGGCGCAGTTCGGGAGCGCCGAAGAATTGTCCGGCTCGCTCAGCGACGTGATCATGATCCTCCACCTAGATCCGCGCACCCATTCGGCGGGGATCCTGTCGATCCCGAGGGACCTCTTCACCCCCATGCCGCCGGGCAGCCCGGTGGGGCCGTGGCAGAAGATCGACGCCGCCCTCAACGATGGCACAAACGGCCCGAACAACCTCGTACAGGCCATAGAGGCCGACTTCGGCATCCCCATCAACCACTACGTCGAGCTGAACTTCAACGGCTTCCAGAACACCGTCAACGCCATCGGGGGGATCAACGTGTACTTCCCCGAACCGGTCTTCGACGCCGAATCGCTGCTCTACATCGGCCAGCCCGGTTGCGTCCACCTCGATGGCGCCCAGGCGTTGGCCCTCGTCCGGGCCCGTCATCTGCAGTACGACCCGCCGGGCGACACCGCGGTCCGTTCCCTCTGGCCTCAAGAAGCCCAGTCGGACCTGGCCCGCATCGCCCGGGACCACACGTTCCTCCGCATCCTGTTCACCGCCGCCCTCTCGCAGGGGCTCGGCAACCCCTTGAAGCTGAACGACTTCCTCGGGGCCATCATCGACCAGATCGTCATCGATCCGAGGCTCAAAGGGCAGCTCCTCGACCTCGCCAGCACCTACAAGAACCTCAACCCGGGCACCATCCCCGAGCTGACCCTGCCCGTCACACCGGTCAACAACTACCGCTACAACGGCTACAACATGGGAGACGTGGACTTCCCTGTACAGCCCCTCGACAACCAGACCATCGCAGCGTGGGATCCGTCGGCATTGCCGGCGCCCTCCGCGCCGAGCGCGGTCAACGTGTACAACATCACCAACCAGGGTCACCTCGCCACGTCGACCGCGTCGGGCCTGACCGCCAACGGCCTGCCCGTCTCGGTGATCTCCGACGCCACCAATCCCGGGAACCCGTCCGAGACGCTCGTCAAGTACGCCCCGAACGCGCTGCCCGCCGCTCTGGCCGTCATGGGTCACCTGAGCGGAGCCGTGATGCTGGACCAGGACCCGACGGTGCCGGCCGGCACCATCACGGTCGACGCCGGGTCGGTCCTGGCCGTGACGACGCCGGCAGCCCCGGCTTCGACCGCGTCGACCGCTCCACCCCAATCGACGACCACTCCTTCTACGTCCAGCCCGACCACGGCGGTGCCGACGGCCGGGGGCACGGCCCCGAGCTCGTCGTCCGATGAGCTGCAGCCGTGGGACCCCCGCCCCTGCCCGGCCAAGTAACGGCGGTACTGCAGGTCGCCCTGCGGGTATCACTCTTCAAGTGATCGACCCGAGGATCGCCTTCGCGGGCCGCTACGACCTGGGGCCGATGATCGGGTCGGGGGGGATGGCCAAAGTCCACTCGGGCCGCGACATCCGGTTGGACCGACCCGTGGCGATGAAGCTCCTCCGGCCCGAATTCGCAGGTCAGCCTGCCATCCGGAGACGGTTCGAAGCCGAAGCCCAGCTGGCGGCCCGGCTGTCGCACCCCAACGTCGTGTCGGTGTTCGACTGTGGCGAAGCCGACGGGGTGCCCTACCTGGTCACCGAGCTCCTGCCGGGGCCGACCCTGCGCGACCGCCTGGCCTCCGGGCCCATGGGGGTGGGCGAGGTGCGCCACTTGGCCGAAGAAGTGCTGGCCGCTCTGGCCGCCGCTCACGCCGCCGGCATCATCCGAGACGTCAAGCCCGGCAACATCCTGCTCAGCGCGGACGGCCGCTGGAAGGTGGCGGACTTCGGCATCGCCAAGGTGCTCGAGCCCGCGGGTGGCCGGCCCGGCGACGCCACCACCACGAACGTCATCCTCGGAACCCCGGCCTACCTGGCGCCTGAACGGGCCTACGGCGCGGCGGCGTCGGTCGAGTCGGACCTGTACTCGGTGGCCGTCGTCCTCTACGAGGCGCTGGCCGACCAGATCGCGCTCGACCCGGCCCTGGCAGCCGCGATCGAGCGGGGCCTGAGTCGAGACCCGGCGGCGCGGTTCTACTCAGCGGCCGAGATGTCCGCCGCCGTGGCGAGCCGAGACCCCGAGCCGACGGCCGTGCTGACCCGGCCCGGCCTGGCGTGGTACCGGAGGCCCACCCGGCGGATCGCCGCCGCGCTCATGGCCGGCGCGGTCGGAACGGCCGTCCTGTTGGGCTTCGTGCTCGACCGGGGCGCCGCCTCGACGGGACGGGGCGGCCCGCCGACCACAGTGCCGGCCCCGGCCACCACCGCCCCGCTCACGACCGTCGCCCCGTCCACCGCCCCGACGACGGTGGCGGTTCGAGGTGGGGGCGACACGCAAGGGGGCCACGAGGGCCACGGGCAGGGCGACTGAGAAGCTGCCACCTGACGAAGCCTTTACCGGCCGGCCCAGCTGGGCGGGCGCTTCTCGATGAACGCGGTCAGGCCTTCTTTCATGTCCTCGCTCGCCATGGCCTCGGCCATGCCCTCCAAGGAAAGCCGCCACCCGAGCGAGTCGTCCCCGGGCGAGGCCGCGTAGATGACCCGCCTCGACGCCCGCACCGCGATCGGAGCGTTGGCCTCGATCTGGCCGGCCAGCTCCTTGGCCGTGTCGAGGGCCGCGCCCGGCTCGCACAGGCGGTTGACCAACCCGAAGTGCTCGGCGCGCGCCGCGCTGATGGGGTCGCCCGTCAGAGCCAGCTCCATGGCCACGTTGAAGGGGAGCTTGCGAGGCAGGCGGAACAACCCGCCGGCCGCAGCCACCAGGCAGCGCTTGACCTCAGGTATGCCGAAGCTGGCCGCGGTGGACGCCACTATCAGGTCGCACGCCAGGCAGATCTCGGTGCCGCCCGCCAGAGCGGGCCCATCGGCGGCGGCGATGATGGGCTTGGTGCGGACCCGCTTGACGATCCCGGCGAAGCCGCCCCGCTCGGTCTGGAGGGTGGGCGCCCGGCCCGCGTTGATCTCCTTCAGATCAGCGCCGGCACAGAACACCGGGGGCACCCCGGTGAGGATGCCGAGCCACAACGAGTCATCTTCCTCGAGGCGGTCGATGGCCTCCTCGATGCCGCGCGCCACATCGGCGTTGACCGCGTTGCGGGCCTCGGGTCGGTTGATGGTGATGACGGCGACGTGGCCGTCGGTGGAGAACTCGATCACGCTCATGAGACGAACCCCTTACCTGGGCTGGAGACGGGCCCCCCCGTCGATGCGGATGGTCTCGCCGTTCATGTAGCTGTTGGTGATCAGCTCCACGGCCAAGCTGGCGTACTCGTCGGGCCGGCCGAGGCGGTCCGGGAAGACGACGTCCTTCTTCAGCTTGGTCTTGAACGCCTCGGCCCCTTCGCCCGCTCCGTAGATGGGGGTGTCGATCAACCCCGGGGCGATGGTGTTCAGCCGGATCCCCACCACCGCCAGGTCCCTGGCGACGGGGAGGGTCATGCCCACCACGCCGCCCTTCGACGCGGAGTAGGCGGCCTGGCCGATCTGCCCGTCGAACGCGGCCAGGGAGGCAGTGTTCACGATGGCGCCCCGCTCGTTGTCCGCGAGAGGTTCGGTTTGGCTGATGGCCGACGCGGCCAGCCGTATGCAGTTGAAGGTGCCGATCAGGTTGATCTGGATCACCCGGTTGAACTGGTTCAAGTCGAAGGCCGACTCGTAGGAACCGTCCTTGCCGATGGTGCGCTGGGCGCTCCCGACACCGGCGCAGTTCACGAGAGAGCGCAACGGGCCGAGCTCCTTGGCCGCCTCCACCCCCGCGATGACCTCTTCGGTGTTCGTCACGTCGCAGTGCACGAAGACACCGCCGACGTCCTTGGCGAGCGCTTCTCCTTTGTCATCTTGCATGTCCAAGATGACAACTCGGGCGCCCCTGGCGGTGAGGAGCCGCACGGTCGCTTCTCCGAGCCCCGATGCGCCCCCCGTGACGATCGATGATGATCCGGTGATGTCCATGGGCCCGAAGCTACGGGCTGAGCAGCGCCGGGTGCCACTTGGCCGAGCGGGAGCTCGGGAAGCGACGCCGGGTGGGCGCTGTTGTAACCGCCGTGAGTCGCCGCCTTCTCCATCCCGCGAGTCTTGCGACAGCTTTTCATGGCTGAACTGTCCGTTCTCGACTTGGCGACCGTCGCATCTGGGTCGTCGCCGGCTCAGGCCCTGTCGGAGTCGACCGAGCTGGCTCGGGCCGCCGAAGACAAGGGTTACCGCCGCTTCTGGGTCGCCGAGCACCATGGGATGCCAGCGGTGGCCAGCTCCGCCCCGGCCGTGCTCATCGCCCATCTGGCCTCGGCCACCTCCACCATCCGAGTCGGTTCGGGAGGCGTGATGCTGCCCAACCACGCCCCGCTGGTGATCGCCGAGCAGTTCGCCACTCTGGAGGCCTTGCACCCGGGGCGGATCGACCTGGGGCTGGGCCGGGCGCCGGGGACCGACCCGCTCACCGCCCGAGCCTTGCGCCGGGACTCGGCTCTCGGTGCCGACCACTTCCCCGACGATGTCGTCGAGCTGTACCAGTACCTCGCCGACCTGCCCGGCCCGCCCGTCACACCGGCCGCCGTGCCGGGGACGGGTTACCTCCCGGAGATCTGGCTGCTCGGCTCGTCCCTGTTCAGCGCCCAGCTCGCCGGCCACCTCGGGCTGCCGTTCTCCTTCGCTTACCACTTCAGTCCCGGCCCGCTCGACGCGGCGGTCGAGGCCTACCGCTCCGCCTTCCGACCCTCGCCCGTCCTACCGGCACCGCGCCTGATGGTCGCAGTCTCGGCGGTCTGCGCGCCCAGCGACGAGGAAGCGAAATGGCTGGCGGGCTCCTCCGCACTTTCCATACTGCAGCGGCGCATCGGGCGCTCAGGGCCCCTCCCCTCGCCCGAAGAGGCCGCTGCCTACCCGTTCACTTCGGTGGAGAGCCAGCATGTCGAAGAGGTGATGGCGACCCACGTGATCGGCTCCCCTGAGACGGTCAGCCGAGGCTTGGCGGCGCTCGCCGCCCGCACGGAAGCCGACGAGCTGATCGTCTCGACCCGGCTGCACGGCTTCGAGGCGCGGGTCCGCTCGTTGGCTCTGGTCGCCGGTGCTTGGCAAGCTCGAATCGGGTGGCAAAGAGGTGTAGAGGACGAAACCACCGCCCGCGTTCGATAAAGGCGGGCCGGGGGTGAGTCGATTGCCCTGGATGTGAATGGCCTTTCAGCTCAGCGGCCTTCGGTGTGCGCTCTGACCGAGACGGCGATGGACGCCCTGATGGACGTGGCGTCCACCCTCGGCGCTCTCGATCCCGCATGCTTGACCCCGATCGAGTGGCGCACCCTGGCCTGGTCGCGCTGCGCGCTCGCCGCGCTCTACGGCATCCGCATCGACGAGACCACGTTGGGCTCCGAAAGCTGGGAAACGGAGGACCTGTAGCCGAGTGGAATTACGCCGCCATGCTGGAGCACGTGGCCAAGGTCGGTGGCTCCGACCTTCACGTGGGTGGAGGGAGCCCTCCCCGGGTGAGGGTCAACAGCGACCTGCGGCCCATGCCCTTCCCGGTCGTAGAGCCCCTCGACATCACGGCCGCGCTCAGGTCCCTGTTGTCCAAGGACCGCTGGGAGGAGTTCGAGCGGACTGGCGAGGCCGACTTCTCCGTGTCGGTGCCGACGGTCGGTCGGTTCCGAGGGAACGCCTGCCGGCAGCGGGGATCACCGGCGGTCGTGCTGAGAAGGGTCCTGCCGTCTGCGGCCACCGCGGTCGACCTGGGCCTGCCCTCGGTCGTCACGAAGCTGGCCGATGAGCACCGGGGGCTGATACTTGTGACCGGGCCGACCGGTTCGGGCAAGACCACCACCCTGGCCGCCATGATCGACCACATCAACACCACCCGGGCCTGCAAGATCGTGACCATGGAGGACCCGATCGAGGTCGTCCATTCTGACAAGCGGGCGGTGATCTGGCAGCGCGAGGTCGGCACCGACACCGAGGACTACGCCCAGGCCATGCGCCGTGTGTTGCGCCAGGACCCGGATGTGATCTTCATCGGTGAGATGCGCGACACCGAGACGGTGGCGGCCGCGCTCAGCGCGGCCGAGACCGGCCACCTCGTGCTGTCGACCCTTCACACAACCGATGCCACCGAGACGGTGAACCGCATCATCGACTTCTTCCCGTCCTTCCAGCACCACCAAGTGCGCCTCACCCTCGCCGCGGTGCTGAAGGGCGTGATCAGCCAGCGGCTGGTTCCTCTGGCGAGCGGGCAGGGCCGCACCGCCGCCATCGAGGTCATGGTGGCGACGGGGCGGATCGCGGATCGGATCATCGATCCCAACAGCCCCGGGGACAGCATCGAGGAGCAGATAGCCGACGGCGAGTACCACGGGATGCAGACCTTCGACCAGAGCCTCGTGGCGTTGGTCCGGGAGGGGCGGATCACCTTGCAGACCGCGCTGGCCGCGGCCAGCCACCCCCACGACCTGACCGTGGCGCTCCAGACCATCACCCCGCGCCTAGGTTCCTCCCCCGCTCCGGAGCGGGAGTTCGAGGGCGCCGGCTATGGCGCCGAACCGGAGCCGGCCGCCACCCCGCCCGGCACTCCGGCACCGGCCAGCCGCTTCGCCGGGCGCTGAGGGCGCTGATTCATCCGCCAGTCGAGGAGAAGTGCTGGTAGTCGGGCCCGGGCGACCACCGCCCGCCCCATTGCCAGCCGACTGAAGCGAACGCTTCGACGAGCGGCCCACCGGCGACGGCCATGCCGGGTCGAACGTCGGCCCGGTTCTCGTAGGCAGCTCCGGCTGGCGGGATGACGGTGCTGCCGTCGATGTAGGGGTTCTGGACGTCGTTGACATCGATGGCCTCGCCGTAGGCGTGCACCGACCATGACGGCGGTCCTGGGGCTACGGCATAACGGCAGTTGAACCCTGAGGTGTCGTCGGCCGCGGCGGCCGCGTCGTCACTACCACCGAAGGCGTCCACCGGAACCATCTGGTTGATCGGGAAACGCTCCCGGTAGAGCGCCTC
>JAFAWZ010000185.1 GCA_019241495.1 Acidimicrobiales bacterium
GCCGCCGATCGTGGCAGCCCACAGGACCCTCTTGACCCCGGCCCTTCTCATGGGAGCATGTTTGGCCGGCGGCTTCTGCGTTTATGGGGACAGTTTGTGGGGACCTACTCAACCCTTGCGTGTGCAGCATGGGCAACGTGGCGCGGAAACGAGCGGCCGTCACGCTGCGGATTCGCGGTCGGGGTTGCGGTCCGGCCGAGCCTTGCGTAGGCATGCCCGATGCATGCGTACGCAGTTGCCCTGCTCAAAGTGATCCAGGGTTGGTGTTCAGATTTCGACCTCGGCAGAGATGACGACCGTCAGGTTGAGGGGATCGGTGGTGGCTCCGATGGCAGTGCGGGTGTGGCTTCCGGTTTCGGGTCCGTACGGGTAGACGATGAACTTGGAGAACGTCGTTCTCGCATGGGGTAGTCTCAGTGTTGCTCTCCTCCGCACGGCTTCGCGAGCAGCAGAGGGTCCCGCCGACGCGTTGGTCATCATCGCTTCGTATCGACTTCGTCGCCATTCATGAGGCGTGCACCTATGAACTCGCCGGTGAGCATCGTGCCCGGGCCGGGCCGGCCACCAGGCCCTGGGAGGACGTGGACCGATTCGGAGCTGACCGCCTCTGCACACGACGAGCAGCACACCGTCGGAGTGAACACGTGACCGCAGGTGCGGTGGCGGTAGCGGATGGGCGGGCCGTCATCGGGCGTGGCCCACCGGTCGCCCCACGCGGTCAGGGCCATCAGGACTGGAACCAGGTCCACCCCGGCCTGGGTCAACTGGTAGCGATAGCGAGGCGGGTGGTCGAGATAGCGAAGTCGCGTCACGATGCCGTCCACGGCGAGCCCCTCGAGACGGGTTGCTAGGAGGTTGCGAGAAATCCCAAGGTCGACGGCGAGTTCGTCGAAGCGTCGAGGACCGAGCGCCAGGTCCCGCAAGATCAGGGGAGACCACCAGTCCCCGACCATCTCGAGCGACCGGGCAAGCGAACATTGCATGGCTGCGAAGCTCGTCTGACGCATGACAAGCAGGCTACTCAGTTGATCTATTGAACTCACATTGCTATCGTGGGCACGAACCCCCAAAGAAGGCAGGCCACCCGTGTACCACCGGATCGTCGCCAACAAAGTGCGAGCGACTTTCGCCCAGATTGGTGCGGGCAATTCCGACGCGATGCTTTCCGGTATGGCACCCCGCTTTAGCTACCGCTTCTACGGTGAGTCCGCACTCTCGGGCGAGCGCCATACCCTTGACGGGCTACGGCGTTGGTGGGAGCGCTCCAGCAAGCTATTGCCCACACCCGACTTCATTGTCGAAGAGGTGATCGTGGCCGGCGGACCTTGGAAGACCCGTATCGCCACCCGAGTCCGTATCCACGCCGTCCTGGCTGACGGATCGCCCTACGACAACATCTTCATGCAGAACATGTCGATGCGTTGGGCTCGCATCACCGAGATTCATACCCTCGAAGACACCGCTACCCTTCAAATCGCCTTGGACCAGCTCGCCGCTGCCGGCATTGCCGATGCCCACGCGGAGCCGATTACCGATTGAAAGCGTTCTCGCACGCAGACGGCTGCCGGCTTGAGCTTCCCGGGCCGAACACTGCGGTTCGCCGGTGCTGGCGAGGTAGCAAAGACCCCCGACCTGTCGGTCAGAGCCTCTGAACATGCCTCGGCTGGCGGGGTAGATAGGGACTGTCAGATTTTCTGTGTAAGCGGTCGTGATGGTCATTGATTTTTCAGATGGCGACGCGGTCTCCGTAGTGGATGGTCAGGGCGTTCAAGATGTGTTTCCAGCCGTTGATGCGTCCTTTCAGGTTGGCTCTGCCGGGCCGGTATTGCTGGGCCACGAGGGTAGAGGACCTTCATGGCCGCCTGCTCGTTGGGGAAGTGGCCACGGTGGCGGACGGCTCGGCGGAACCGGGCGTTGAGGCTCTCGATGGCGTTGGTATCCGGTATGAAAGAGGCAGGCGTCAGCTGGTCCCAGCGGTTGGCCGACGGCCTTGAGACTGTGGATGACTTTGGGCGTGCGGCGACGCGGCCATTCCTACCGTGACGACGATCGCACCCTGTCAGCCTGGAGCACAGTTTCATTTGGGACAACCGATGCTCCCTGCCCCGGGGAAGTCGGCCGAACCCCCTCTTGTCATCATGCCGTTCACCACCGGCAGGTCACGATCTCGGCCGGGCTCACGGCAGATGAACTATCCGCTCGCTCTCACCGCCAGAGCCGACACAGCCGGGACCGTAGAATCCTCGTCATGAAGCACCGTGTTGTCGACGCTCGCGGCATGCGTATCCATCTGGTGGAGGCCGGTGAGGGTCCTATGGTGCTTTTGGTGCACGGCTTTCCCGAGTCGTGGTACTCGTGGCGCCACCAGCTGACCGCTTTGGCCGCTGCCGGCTACCGGACGGTCGCTATCGACGTTCGTGGTTACGGCCGGTCGTCGGCGCCGGTAGAGGTAGAGGCGTACGGGATGTTGCAGCACGTCAGCGACAACCTGGGTGTGCTCGAAGCGCTAGGTGAGGACAAAGCGACGATCGTCGGCCATGACTGGGGATCGATTATCGCAGCGCACTGCGCCCTGCTCCGACCCGATGTGTTCACCGGCCTGGCCATGCTGAGCTCCCCGTATGCTCCGCCCGGGACTATCCGTCCGACCGACGCCATGAGAGCGGCGGGCGGTGACGAAGAGTTCTACATCATGTACTTCCAGGCTCCCGGCCGGGCCGAGGCGGAAGCCGAGATGGACGTCCGTCACTGGATGCTCGGCATCTTGATGGCGGTGTCGGGCGACGCTGTCGCCACACCAGACGGGGGCGCAGTCACCACCGTCCCCGCCGGCCAGATGCTGAGAGACCGCTTCGTGATCCCGGACCGCCTACCGGGGTGGCTGACCGAGACCGACCTCGACTTCTACGTCGAGGAGTTCGAACGAACCGGTTTTAGGGGCGGCCTGAATCGTTACCGCAATATGGACCTCGACTGGGAGGATCTGCAGCCCTGGCGGGGCCAGCCGATCACGGTCCCGTCCCTGTTCATTGGTGGGCAGCGCGATCCGTCGACGCGCGGAGGCCAGCGGGCCATCGCCAAGTTCGGCGAGTCCCTCCCCGGGTTGCGCGGCAACCACCTCTTGGCCGGGTGCGGGCACTGGGTCCAGCAGGAACGCCCGGAGGAAGTGAACCGGCTGCTGATCGATTGGCTCAACGCGCTGCCCTAGGGCTCCTCGGTTCCCGCCGTGTGGAGAGTTGAGGCAAGTTTTCAGGCGGCGATGGCGAGTCGGGCGTTGGTGATGTAGCTCGTCACGGCGTTGTCGATGGTGCTGAGGGCTTGGCGGAGCTCGGTCGGGGCCGGTGGGAGGTGGGCCGCGAGGAGCCGGTGGTCGAGCTTCGTGTAGAACACGGCGGCTCGGATGCCGTCAGTGGTGGGGACGTAGGTGTTGGTGTGGGGGATGCGCACGACGAGGCCTTTGAGGCGGAGTCGTCGCAGGTCGTGGTCATTTGCGCCGGGGCGTATGGCCGGTCGAGCAGCTGGCTCACCAAGGCTCGGAGGCTCTTGTTGGTGAAGCCGACGGTGGCGGTCAGTGCGACGCAGAGGGCGCCGGTCAGGGCCATGACGCAGGGATCCCCGAAGCGGAGCGCTCCGGTTCGATGGCCCTCCTCAACCGAAGGCTGTGAGATCCGCTCGAATAGGGCGGTCTCGATGGCACAGCCCTGACCGGCACGCTGCACCTCGAGCAGCCGGCGGTTGGCCGCGGCGGCCTTGGCCTTGAGCTCGGGGAGGTTGATAACGCGGCGTTGGCAGCCCAGATCGTTGGGGGCGTTGATCACGGTCTCGATGCGAAGGGCGCGTCCTTCCTTGAGGTATTCCTTGATGCGGGAGTGCGTGTCGAAAGCGTTGATGGTGACCTCGGTGCCCCGAGTGACGACCTTGGTGGCGAACTCGCTCTTGGTGGTGGTGGTGCGGATCTGGCGGGCGAAGACGAGCTTGATCTGGTCGGGCCGGCCGATGTCGAGGTTGTCAGCCACCACCGCCTCGAAGAACGCCCAGCGCCGAACGGACAAGCGTGATCGTGTCCATCGTGGCCACCGCGTCATACAGCGGCGTCGAGTCCAGCACGCGCTTTGCGCCGACGAGGCCCGCCTCGGAGGCGGCCTCCACGGTCACGTCGAAGCTGCGCCTCGGCTTGGCGGACGAGGCCAGGCGCGCCCGCATGTCGACCAGCACCGTGTGGGCGAAACGCTCCAAGCGTCCGATGTCGTAGCCGCCCACCCCCGCCGCGTAGCGCCAGCGAGCGTCGAAGGTGAAGCGCTCCACGGCTTCGCGGTCCGACAGGCCCTCCAGCCGTTGCAGCACCATCACCGTCGCCACGACCGAGGGCGGCACCGACTGGCGGCCACGACTGCTGAACAGGTCAGCGAACAGCCCGTCGGGGAACAGGCGGTCGCGCTCGCGGTGCAGCACCGCGTAAATCGAGCTCTCCGCCTCGTCGCAGAAGCGCTTCACGTCGTCGAACAAGTCGCCCTGCTTATCAGCTACACCGAGCGTCATCACCAACTCCCCATCGAGACCTCCAGCCGTGTAATTCTCGTCTGTTCCTGTGGGCGCCGCGCATACGGTCGCTTCGGCCCCGAACAGGGCACCGAGGTCAACGCGAGGTCCAGCGCCGTTGCGAACTGACTCGACCGCGGCTGAGGGCTCTCGATCCGCTTGGATGGATGCGGCAGAGCGCGGCGAGGTGGGGCGCGGCGTCGGGCCAGCGTGGTTGCCATCGGGTGGACTGTTTGAACCGGGCGTTGTCGGCGACCCACGAACGGCCGAAGAGGGGTCCGTTGCCCCAGCGCGAGTCGTAGAGCGGGTGCAGCCTTCGTCCGGTCCCTGTTTGGAGGGCAGCCGCCAGCTCACCTTGGGTGTGCGGGGTGTCGTCGGTAACGTCGTAGCATCCGGCGGGGGCTGCTCGTAAGGCCGAGGTAACAGCCGTTGCGGCGTCGGCGACTGCGACGGTCGGGATGATCGCCTCGGGCGGCCCGTCGAGTAGCTGCCACCCTTTTGCCGCGGCGTCGATGAGGCGGGAGGTGATCGGGTCGTTGGCGCCATAGGGCCATCCGAGGCGGAGAATGATGGACTCGCCTCCCAGGTGGGCGAAGCGGTCAGCTGCTGCTTCGATAGCGAGGGCCGCTCCGCTCTCGGGAAGCGGGCTCGACTTAGTGCGGCCAGAGTGGACTTGTTGCGTGGCGGCGAAGACCGATGACACCGCGATCAGGGTGGTAGCCCCGCTTCGGCGGGCGAGTTCAACCGCCGATACCGCGTCGCGCCGCGATCTCGAGTCGGCTATCCGGGACCAGGCGGCGCGAACGCTCCCGGCCGGCATGCGAAGCGAACTGATGAGCACAACGACTGAAGGCGCACCGCGGGTGGTCGCCGTGTCGGCCCCCGTTTGGAGGCCACCTGACTGCACTTCTAGTCCAGTTGCGGCTAGGGCTCGACCGATGGGGCGGCTGAGCGCAGTCTGAGATCCCAGCACAGCCACATCGCGGACGTCCCGGACGGCACCCGCCTGTCGACCTAGAGCAGTCATATACGACTACTCCACCACGCTATCCTGGCGATCGTCAAGGAAAGTGGTCGGTGCCGCATCGCTATCTGAACGGCAGTCTCTCGTTGTTCGACTGAAGGTCATGAGGCGTCCGCTTGACAGGCCCCACTAGTCATGTTTGAGTAGTCGCATGCAACACGATGACGATGCGGGCGGACCGCCAAAGCGGGCACAAGCGGAGCGATGGCAGAGGGATACGGGCGATGAGGGCGCAGACCATCCTGGTTGGAGCGGCTCCGCAGGCTCCGGGCCTTCAGGCGGGGCCGAATCTTCAGGTTGGGCGGGTTCGTCGGGCTGGGGCGATCCGAACGTGGTGGTGGCCAATCGGCTGACGGTCCTGGCTGTTGTGTTGGTCGGGGCGTTCATGATCTTGTTGGACGCCACGATCGTGAACGTGGCTGTTCCGTCGATCCAGCGCAGCTTGCATACGAGCTATTCGGCGATCGAGTGGGTGGTGAGCGGCTATGCGCTGGCCTACGGGCTGCTGCTGATACCGGCGGGCCGGCTGGGGGACCGGGTCGGCCAGAAGAAGCTGTACGTCGTCGGCCTGGTGGGCTTCACGGCGGCGTCGGTGCTGTGCGGGGGCTCGACCAGCGCCGGCGAGTTGGTGGCGTGGCGGGTGATGCAGGGCGCGATGGCCGGAGTGATGAACCCGCCGATCCTGGCCATCATCCAAGCGGTGTTCCCGGCCAAGGAGCGGGGCAAGGCGTTCGGCTATTACGGCGCGGCGGCAGGGCTGGCCACTGCGGCCGGTCCGCTGATCGGCGGCTTACTGATCGCCTGGAACCTGAACGGCTGGAACTGGCGGCCCGTGTTCCTGGTCAACCTGCCCATCGGGATCTTGGGTCTGGTGGCAGCGCTGCGCATCGTGCCCGAGTCGCGGGGGGAGCGAACGTCGTTCGACCTGGTCGGCGTGGGTCTGATCTCGGCCACCATGATCTTGGTCACATACCCGCTGATCGAGGGCCAGGGGGCGGCCTGGCCGGCCTGGACGTTCGCCTGCATGGCATCGGCGGTGCCGGTGGCGGCGCTGTTCGTGGGGTGGGAGCGCCGGGTGGCGCGCCGGGGCGGCACCCCGCTGGTCAAGATGTCGATGTTCTCGAACCGCTCGTTCGCGGCGGGCAGTGCCTTGAGCCTGGTGTACTTCGCTGGGTTCATCGGCCTGTTGTTCGTCCTGTCGCTATATGTCCAGATAGGCCTGGGGTGGAGCGCTTTGCACGCCGGCTTGACCATCTTTCCCTTCGCGGCGGGGACGTTCCTTGGTGCGGCGGCCTCTGATCAGATCACCCGTCGGATCGGACGCGGGGTGCTGCAGATCGGCTCTGTGGTGGTGGCCGCGGCCACGGTGGCCACCATCGCGGTCATCCACGCCGAGGGCATCTCGGTAACCAGCTGGGAGCTGCTCCCGGCCCTGTTGATCGGCGGGATCGGCTCGGGCCTGGTCATTGCTCCCAACGTGGAAGTGGTCCTCTCTGGGGTGCCCTGGCAGGACGCCGGCTCGGCCAGCGGCAGCTTGAGCGCGGCGCAGCGCCTGGGCCAATCGGTCGGGATCGCGGTCGTCGGTGTGGCCCTGTTCGCCAGCCTGGCCAACTTCGCCCCTCACGCCGCCCGACAAGCAGTCCCGGCCCTGCGCCAACACCTGGCGGCCACCCAGCCGGCGACACCGTCTACCACCGCTGCCGAGCAGCGGTTCGTGGCCTGTTTCGAGGCCCGCACCGAAAGCGCCGACCCGACCGCCACACCACCGGGCTGCTCCACGCAGGGCCAGCCCGTCCAAGCGGTAGCGGCCTACCAGGCCGCGGGCCAGAAGGCCCTGGCTCGAGCGTTCACCCACGCCACCGAGATCGCCCTGCTCTACGCCCTGGGCGCCCTCGTCCTGGCCGCGCTACTGGTCCCGTTCCTGCCCCACCGAGTACGCCACGAAGAATGGACAGCCTGACCATGACCGACATGACCCCCCGACAGCAATGACCCGACTGGAACGAATCCTCAGCGCCGCCCTGGCCATCATCGTCATCGGCGGCGGCGGGTACGCCATCGGACGGACCACCGCCCCGGGCGCCTCGCTCACGGAGCCCCGAGCCGCCGGCAGCGCAGCTTCGACGACCTCCACCACCATGGACATGGGAGGCGGATCGCCCACCACCGGCCCGTCGGGGCCGGGGTCGCAGCCGGGCTCGTCCGCGGCCGGCTACCGCAACGACGCCCTGGCCACCCAGATCGCCCAACAAGAAGGAACCCAGCTGGCGGCCGACTCGCCCACCTATACCCCTGCCGCCCAAACCCGAGCCGCCGGCGAAGCCACACCCACCGGTGCCACGCAGGACAAGGCGGCCGACACCGTCACCTTCCACACCGACACGGTGTCGTTCAACGCGGTGAGCGTGCCACCAGGCGGTCCGGACATGACCTTCCGCATCGCCGGGCTGGTCAACCCCACCCTCGTGGTGCCCGAAGGCGCCACCGTCACCGTCGTGTTCATCAACGCCGACACCGACGAGGCCCACGGTTGGGAAGTGACCGCAGCCCAACCACCATTCCAGTTCCAGCCCGGCACGGCCGCGTTCGCCGGCGCCTTCGCCCGAGGCCTGGGCGACCCCACCGTAGCGGGAGATGGAACCGAGACCATCACCTTCACCGCCGACAAGACCGGCACCTACCAGTACGTGTGCCCCATGCCCGGCCACGCCCAGATGGGCATGCACGGAGCCTTCGATGTGCGCTGAGCGGCCGCCACCCCGTCCTGCTTGACCAGCCCAGCTAGTCATGTTTGACTACTCCTGTGAATAGCAGCGTGAGTGTGCGCCTGTTCATACTCGGCGCCCTAGCCCGAGGCGGCCCCATGTACGGCCACCAGATCCGGCGTGAAGCCCAGGTCGACCGGACCGAACTTTGGACGGACATCAAACACGGGTCGCTCTACGGGGCCTTGCACCGCATGGCCGCCGAAGGCGTCATCGCAAAGGTCCGCACGGAGCAGGAGGGCAACATGCCCGCCCGCACCATCTACCAGATCACCGAAGCCGGCATCGCAGAACTGGTCGCCATCCGAGACCAAGCCCTACGAGACACCAGACTGCGCCCCGACCCCGTCGACCTCGCCCTCCAAAACGCCGCCGACATGTCCGAAGACGAACTACGCAGCGTCCTCGAACAACGCCGAGCCGCCATCGCCGCCGACCTCGCTGCCTGGCGGCACCTCCACGACACCGCCGCCCCCTTCCTCACCCCCATCGAAGACATCGCCTTCCGTCACAGCGTCATGCGAGTCGAAACCGAAGTGGCCTGGCACGACGAATTCCTCAACGCTCTTCCTAAGATCTACCAGCTGAGTGACCCGCCCCACGAACCCCCGGGCCCCGCGGTCAAGTCCAAGGCCAGGAATCGAGCCACCAAGAAATCACAACAGTGAATCGCAGCAACCGAGCCCACAGAACCACCCCAACCACCCACGCAGGCCATACGAACCGCGGACTAACGGAGCCGTGGACGCACGCCGGTGCTGACCAGCCGGGGCGCTATTCGGCTCTGCGGGCTCGACGGTCGGGCTCGGTGGGTCAGCTGGAAAGGTCACGGAGAGCCTCGATGGTGCGGGTACGTTCGGTGTCTGAGCCAAGGGGAGAGGCAACGAACTCGCTGACGCCGGCGTCGACCATGCGTTGCAGTCGCGTTTCGACGGTGCGGAGGTCCCCGGCGATGATCATGTCGGCGACGCCGTCCGCACCTTCTCGGTCGAGCATGGCCCGGTAGCTGGGTAGCTGCCCTGCAAGGCTGAAGTGGCGGGCCGCGTGCTCGCGGACCTCGCTGGGGTTGTCGGTGACCGCGACCATGACCATGGCCAGCACTCTTGGTGCCGGCCGGTCGGCGGCTCGTGCGGCGGCGGTGATGGTGGGGACGATGTGCTCGGCGAGCGTTTTCGGGCCGACCCGGTTGGTGATGGTGCCGTCGGCCAGCTCCCCGGCGACCTGTAGCATCCTTGGTCCCAGGGCGGACACCAAGACGGGCGGCGGCTCGGCTCCGTTCACCGTCACTGTCCCAGCCGCCCGCAACGTCGTGCCTTGGTAGTCGACGGGCTGGCCGCCGAGGACGGGACCGAGCACGGTCAGGTAATCCCGCAGGTGGCTGGCCGGTCGACGGAACGAATACCCGTATTGGCCTTCGACGATTGGCCGGTGGCTGAGCCCGATGCCGAGGGTGAGCCGGTTTCCGGTGGCCGCCTGGGCGCTCAACGCCTGGGCGGCCAGGCTGAGCGGATGGCGCGAGTAGGTCA
This sequence comes from Acidimicrobiales bacterium, assembly GCA_019241495.1. GTDB lineage: Bacteria > Actinomycetota > Acidimicrobiia > Acidimicrobiales > Palsa-688 > JAFAWZ01. The sequence continues at coordinate 9,855 of JAFAWZ010000185.1, forward strand.
GGGTGATCGCGGTTCCCACGGGGAGTTCCGGTATCTCGCGGGCGACAGCGGTCAACGCCACGAGCGGATCCCAGTCAGCGTGCTGGCCCATCCAGAACCTCGTGAACCCGCCCTCGGCCACCCTCCTCGCCGCATCGATGACATGGTCGATGCTGCGGTCGCGTTCGTCGATGACGATCCCGATGCGCATGGCGACGGCCCTATTCGTACGCTTGGCGTAGCCAAGCTCGGTGGCCGTCGCCGATCCGGTCGAAGATCTCGACCGCTTGGGGGGACAGGTCGGCCAAGTCGATGTTAGGCAGCGGGTCGGGCTCGAACGCTGCCTTGGCCGTGGCGGCCAGCACGTTCGCCCGATGGTCACGGCGTCGGTTGGGCTGCCTGGTACGGGATTGGGCGATGAAGAAGCCCTCGAGGAGGGCGTGCCAAGCGAAGACCAGGTCCCCGATGTCGAGGTCGTTGCGCACCAGAGCGTGTTTGGCCAGCAGTGCCAGGTAGTCATCGAGCAGGTTCTGATGGCCGGTGTCGTGTCGGGCTCGGCTGAGCTTGCCCAGCACTTCGGGGTCGGCCACCGCCAACGCGGTCAGCAGGGGACGTTTGCACACGGCCGCGAAGTGCGCTCTGGTCACGCGGTGCAGGACCACTTCGCCCGGGTCTCCCCGGATACCGGCCGCGAGGTCGTCGCAGGCGCGCGCCAGTTCCCGCCTGAACGCGGCCATGAAGAGGTCCTCCCTGGTCCGCCAGTGCAGGTAGACGGTGCCCTTGCCGATCCCAGCTTGGCGGGCCACGTCCTCGACCGTCACCCGGTTGTAGCCCACCCGCAGCAACAGGTCGCTGGCCGCGTCGAGCACGGCATCTGTCCGGGTCTGACGCTCCACGGCCACCTCCCCATTGTATGACCAAATCTGAAATCTGGTCAACAACACCGCAGATGTGTGCTGCGGTAGGGGTCCTCGTCGGTGAGGACGCCCGACTAAAAGGCCGCACGGTCGGGTGGACTTCCTGTTCCACTTTGCAGAGTCCGGTCCAAGACCGCGGGTTCTGGTCGATGACTTCGGTCTTATAGAGACCGATGGTCAATTGTGCGGCGTGGTGCCTTCGAAGTCGACTGTACAGACTAGTTGTTACAATGGTCGGATGAGTTCACGGGACCAGCTGCTGGGGGCGATGGCGGAGCTGCTGTGGGAGCGCGGGTACGCGGCGACAAGCCCCCGCGACGTGATGGCGCGGGCGGGCGTCGGGCAGGGCAGCATGTACCACCACTTCAGCGGGAAGCACGAGTTGGCGGTCGAGGCGCTGTTGTCTATCGCCGGGAAGCTAACCGCCGAGTCCTCGGTGCTGGAGGGAGAAGGTTCGCCGCTGGAGCGGATCAAGCGCTACCTCTCGTTGCCGCGGCCGGGAGCGCAGGGGTGCCGGGTGGGCCGGATGACCCAGGACCCCCAGGTGGTCACGGACGCGGAACTCATCACGATCGTCGCGGATGCCTTCGACACGATGCTGGGGCGCTGGGAGCAGGCGATCACCGACGCAATTTCGGCCGGAGAGCTCCCGGCGAGCATTGTGCCGGCCGAGCTGGCCCGGACGCTGGCCGCGGTCATCCAGGGCGGCTACGTGCTCGCCCGAGCGAAGGGCGGACAGGCATCGATGGACGCCGCCATACGCGGAGTCATGGGCCTGCTCGACGCTGCAAACGCCGCTCTTACCGCCGATCCACTGGCCGACCGGAGAAGGAGAAGCACCCTGTGACGGTCCGGGTCGGGATCAATGGCTTTGGCCGCATCGGCCGCACCTATCTACGCGCTGCTTTGCACAGCCGGGCCGACGTCAAGGTGGTCGCGGTCAACGACATCACCGACGGTGCCACACTGGCATCGCTGCTGGAGTGGGACTCCCTTTCCGGGCATCTCGACGGTGTGCAGATCGACGACGGCGCCATCCTCGTCGACGGTGCGCGCATCCGCATTACCGCAGAGCGCGAGCCGGCCGGCATCGCCTGGGGCGAGGAGGGCGTCGATGTCGTCATCGAGTCGACCGGCCGGTTCACGGACTCGGTCAGCGCTTACCAGCACCTGACCGCGGGAGCGCGCAAAGTCATCATCTCCGCGCCCGCCGACTGCGAGGTTCCCGCGCTGGTGCTCGGGGTCAACGACGATGTCATCGACATGAGCAAAGACGTGTTCTCGAACGGCTCTTGCACCACCAACTGCCTGGCCCCGATGGCGAAGGTGCTACATGAGGCGTTCGGCATCGAGTCCGGTCTGATGACCACGATCCACGCCTACACCAGCGACCAGCGCCTCCACGACGCTCCACATAGCGACCTCCGGCGCGCCCGGGCCGCCGCCCTGTCCACGATCCCGACGTCCTCCGGTGCTGCCAGCACGATCGGGCGCATCATCCCCGAACTCGACGGCAAGCTCACTGCGGTCTCGCTGCGCGTGCCGGTGCCCGTTGGATCAATCATCGACCTCACCGCCAAGCTCTCCCGACCGGCGACGGTCAACGAAGTCAATGGCGCGTTCCGAACCGCCGCAGAGACTTCTGCGCTGTCAAGGTATCTCGCCTACTCAGAAGCCCCGCTGGTGTCCGCCGACATCGTCGGCAACCCTCACTCCGCGATCTTCGACGCCCCCCTCACCCAAGTCGTCGGCGACCAGGTCAAAGTCTTCGCCTGGTACGACAACGAATGGGGATTCTCAAACCGGCTCGTGGAACTCTCCCAGCGCATCGGTTCGTAGGGCCCGGATGCAATCCAGTACCTGCCTCACGGGCGATGGACAGCCCCGAAGGCGCCCCGAGAGTCGCGATGCATGGAGTCGCCTGGGGCCATGTCGTCGCCACGCTCCCCGTCATGGGAGAACGGCTGTCAGAGCCGCGGACGCTCGACGCACTGGCGGAGGCGGTCCATCTATCCCGCTCCCAGCTCGTCCCAGCCTTCCATCCCGTTCCCAGCTCGTCAGAGCGCTCGACGCGACGATCGGCGCGAGCCCGATTGGCTCGAGACGATGATGGTTGATCCTCTACCAGCGCAGCGCTTCGTCGAGCTGATCAATGGCAGGTGGACCATGGCGGTGCTAGCCCTGCTAGCCCGAGGCGGCCGCCGCTACCAAGACATCGACGATGCGCTCGACGCCGTCTCGCACAAGGTCCTCACCGACACGCTTCGGCGCGCTGAACGAGACGGACTCATCACTCGCCGCCTCGACTCTGGACGCGTCGAGACGGCTGCGCTCTACGAGCTCACTGATCTCGGACGGTCGCTCGACGATCCGCTTGTGGCATTGGAGCGATGGGTCGACAGCTACTGGTCGCGGATCGAAGCCGCCCGCCAAATATGGGATCGACGAGAGAGCTAGTACCACTAGGCACCTATTAGTTCCTTGGGGCGTATTGAAGTGCTAAGGGTCACTCCGGCGACTTAGGCCACTCCAGGGTGACGTCAGGTTCCTCTAGGTAACCGAAGACTCGTTGAAGTGCCGTTTTGTCCGGTGTATTGGTGGAGATCGAAGGAGATACGGGCCAGCCTCGTCTCCGAGGTCCATATGGCCCGGCCGCTTGTGGAGGTTTAGATCGCTTATGCGAATCGGTCGGCGTGTTCGTGGTGCGACGGTGATTGTCGCCCTGGTCGGCCTGTGCCTCCTTACCGGCTGCTCTGGTTCTCACGGCGGGGCTGAGTCTGGCACCCGTAGCACCTCGACCTCGCTAGCGACCACGTCGTCGTCGGTTCCGAGGACGCCGTCCTCGACGACTACAACTTCCGTCGCGGCGGTGTTGGACGCGTACCGGGCCGGTTGGGCCGCGTTCGAGCACGCCCTGGCTGACGCCAATCCGGAGGACCCGGAGCTGGCGGGAACCATGGTCGACCCGGAGCTCCAACAGGTGAAGGCGAATATGCTCGCCGACCAACTGCACGGGATGGTCGGGCGTGGGACGACGACCCTGCATCCGAAGATCACGGCCCTTTCGGCGATGTCGGCCACGGTGGTCGATTGCGCTTACAGCACCGCCGAGTTGGTGTACCAGGCGACGGGCAAACCGGTGCCTCCGGTGACTCCACCGGAGAGCGACGGGGTGACCTCCACGTTGGTGCTTTCGGGCGGGTCGTGGAAGGTGTCGAAGCAGATTGTGACGGACGGCCAATGCGCGCCCAGCTCCTGAGCGGCAGCGTTGCGCTTGCGGCCGTGGCCGCGTCGGTGTTGACCGGCGCTGGGCCGGCGTGGGCGGGCGACCCCAACGGCCAATACGGGTGGACGAACGCCCAGGCGTCGGGCGGCCAGCTCACGGTCCAGGCTGGTCACACGTACTGGACGCCCCCTGCGAACTCGTCGTGGGCGACGGCAGGGAAGAGTGATCCACCTCCTGGTAAGCCCGACCCTAACCAGCCGTATGGCTGCACCTACCAGGCAGACCCCGAGGCGTTGCAGACTCTCGGCTCGGGTGGCGCAACGCCAGGCCAGTGGATGATCCCGACCTGTGCCGGCCCAGGGGTGATCGACCCGATGCCGCCGTTTTGGGTGACCGGCGCGCAGCCTGCCGCTGTGACCGTCCAGGTGGACCCGGTCGTGGTGGCCCAAAAGGCAGCGCAGGAGCTCGGCTTTGGGTCACCGACGATCGAGATGGCCCCACCGGACGGGTCGCCGCAGTTGGTGGGGGTGGCGGCCTGGTTGTGGATCGACCCGGGCGAGTGGCAGACCTTGACGGCGTCGGCGTCGGCCGGTCCGGTGACGTCGACGGCGACGGCGAGCCCGTCGAAGGTGGTGTGGGACATGGGCGACGGCGCCTCTGTCACTTGCGACGGTCCGGGCACCCCCTACAGCGCGTCTGACCCGAACGCCACGACGAACTGTTCTTACACGTGGCCGGACCCGGGCAGCTTCACCGTTACGGCGACGATCACGTGGACGGTGACGTGGACGGCGACGGGGGCACCGGGTGGCGGGAACCTCGGCGTTCATGCCGGTCCTCCCGCCCAGATGCCGGTGACGGTGACCGAGTCGCAGGCGATCAACACGCCGACCGGGAGCAACTAGAGGGACGGGAGCAAGGTGACGACGACGGCTGCGGGACCCCGTACGAACGGGCAGCGGACAAGTGAGCGTGCCCGACCTCGGGTCACGCGCGGCTCGGGACGCCACCGCCAGCTTCCCCTGGTCATTGTCGGCGTGCTGCTGGTACTCGGCTGCGCCCTCGCCTTTGTCGACGCGACGCTGCGTCTGGGTAGCCGGGAGGAGGTGCTGGTGGTCGCCCAGCCGGTCGCCGCCGGCCAGGTTGTCACCGGCGCCGATCTGCGGGTAGCGCGGGTGTCGACGGGCAGCGGTCTCGATGTCGTGCTCGCCGGCGAGGAGGCGACGGTGGTGGGCCGCCGCGCTGCGGTGCCGTTGGTGGCCGGCGCGTTGTTGACCGCGGGCGAGGTCGGGAATGCGCCCGCGGTCGGGTCGGGGTCGGACGTGGTCGCGGTGGGGCTGAAGGCGGGCGCCTACCCGCCTGAGCTCGCTCCGGGTGATCGGGTACAGATCGTGCCGGTCGCCTCCGGTTCTTCCTCTTCGTCGGGTGACGGCACTGGGAGTGCGACCAGTGGGAGTCCGGTGGCGGCGACGGTCTTGTCGATCGTGACGGCCCCGTCGGATTCGGATACCCCGACGGTGTTCTCGCTGCAGGTCTTGACCGGTGACGCGGACGAGGTGGCGGCGCTGGCGGCGGGGGGGCAGGCCAGCTTGGTCGAGGTCGGGGCGGGGAGCTGACCGTGACGGTGGTGGCTTTCGGCTCGGTCCGCTCGTGCGGGGTCACCACTTTGGCCCTCGCCGTGGCGGCGACGTGGTCACCCGAGCGGCGGGTGTTGCTGGTCGAGGCCGATCCGGCTGGCGGCACGCTGGCGGCGGCGTCGGGATGGCCGGCCGAGCCGAGTCTGGTGTCGCTGGCCGCGTCGGCGCGCCGGGGTGGCGACCCGAGCCTGGTGTGGGAGCACTGCAACCGCCTGCCCGGCGACGCCTCCATCCTCGCCGCCCCGGCGTTGGGCGAGCAGGCAGCGAGCGCTCTGGGGCTGCTCGGCCCGCTGTTGGGCCGGGTGGTCGAGTTGGACGGCGACGTGCTGGTGGACTGCGGCCGGCTCGACCATGGCTCGCCGGCTAACGGGATTTGGGAGCGGGCGGACCGGCCGGTCCTGGTATGTCGACCGCGGTTGGCGGACCTGCAGGCATTGGCGTCCTGGGCGGAAAACCGCAGCCTCGACTGCCGGGTGGGGTTGGTGACCGTCGGTGACGGTCCCTATCTCGACTCGGAGGTCACCGAGGCGCTCGGGTTGCAGGTCCTGGGCCGGATGCCGTGGGATCCCGACGCGGCAGAGGCGCTGTTCTCGGTGCCGGCTTCGGCCCGCCAGGTGCGCCTGGCCCCGTTGGTGCGCGCCGCGCGCACGCTGGCCGACCGGCTCACTCTGCACCCCACGGTGGCGGCGGGAGACGGAGCGGAACCGACTGGCAGCAAGAGGGCCGGCTGGGCGGTTGCTGCTGTCGGGAACCGGCTGTGGCGGCCGTGGCGAACCGACACCGCGCCGCATTCGAACGGCAACGTCCCCGAGGAGGCGGAACGGTGACCGTGGATAACGCATTGGTGGCGGGACTCCGAACGGAGGTGCTGGCCGCCCTGTCCGAGCGGGAACGGGATCTCGCCATCCAGGGTCGCCCTGCGCTGAGTCCGGCGGACGAGCAGGCGTTGGGCCGCCAGTTGATCGCCGAAGCGTTGGAGCGCCGCGCTTCCCAGGCACTACGGGACCGCCAGTCGATGCTGTCGGGACCGGAGGAGGACGAGCTGACTCACGCCGCCTTCGACGCGCTTTTCCGCTTGAACCGGCTGCAGCGATTGTTGGACGACCCTGATATCGAGAACATCAACGCCAACGGGGCCGACCAGGTGTGGGTCCGCTACGCCGACGGGCGCCGCGAACAGGTGGAGCCCATCGCCGCCAGTGATGCGGAGCTGGAGGAGATGTTGCGCACCGCGGCAGCGAGGACCGGGATCGGAGAGCGCCGCTTCGACCGGGGCTCACCGCGTCTGTCGTTGCAGTTGCCGGACGGCTCCCGGCTGTTCGCGCTGATGGCGGTGTCGGCCCGGCCGTGTCTCTCGATCCGCCGCCACCGCTATCTGCGGGTCACCGCGGATGACCTGATGAAGCTGGGCACTCTCGACCTCGGCCTGAGGGAGTTTGTCCGGGCGGCCATGTGGGCCCGTAAGAGCTGCATCATTTGCGGTGGAACCGGGGCCGGCAAGACCACCCTGTTGAGGGCCATGGCCGCCGACATCCCGCCATCGGAGCGGCTGGTCACCATCGAGGACTCTCTCGAGCTCGGCCTCGACCGCTTCGGTGACCTGCATCCCGACGTCGTGGCGTTGGAGGCCCGAGAACCGAACCTCGAAGGTGAGGGCGGGGTCAGCTTGGCCGAGCTGGTCCGCTGGGCGCTACGGATGAGCCCGGACCGGGTGATCGTCGGCGAGGCCCGCGGGGAAGAAGTCCTCGCGCTGCTCAACGCCATGTCGCAGGGCACCGACGGGTCGATGGCCACGCTGCATGCCTCCAGCTCTCGTGGCGCGTTCTCCAAGCTGGCCACCTACGCGGTGCAGGCCCCCGAGCGGCTGCCGTTGGAGGCCACCAACCTGTTGGTCGCCAACGCTGTCCACTTTGTCATCCACCTGACCCAAAACGGCGACCGCCGCTACGTCACTTCGGTGCGCGAGGTGATCGACGCCGAAGGTCCCATGGTGATCAGCAACGAGATCTTCCGCCCCGGTCCCGACGGCCGGGCCGTGCCCGGGGCGCCGATACGCAACGACACCTTGGACCAGCTGGTCGAGGTCGGCTTCGACCCTGGCCTGTTGGACCGCCCGCAGGGTTGGTGGGAGACATGAGCGCCCTGGCCGGAATCTGCGGCGCCGGGGTTGGCCTCGGTGTGCTGCTGGTGGTTGCCGGATGGCGCGGTGTCGGTCTTCCTCACCCCACCCGCCGTTTGAACCGGCTGAAGGTCGAGCGGGCCAACCTGCGTATCGGCCTGGCGGTCGGCGCCGGGGTGGTCGTCGGGGCGGCCACCGGGTGGCCGGTGGGCGCCATTCTGGCCGGCTTGGCCGGGTGGGGCGCGCCGGGCCTGTTGGGCGGCGCACGCCGCCACCAGGCGGCCGTGGGGCGCATCGAAGCTATCGCCGGGTGGGCGGAGATGTTGCGCGACACGATGGCGGGCTCGGCCGGCCTGGAGCAGGCCATCATCGCCACCGCCTCCCTGGCGCCGTTGGCCATCCGGGGCGAGGTAGCCACGCTGGCGGTCCGTCTGGAAGGCGAACGCCTCGGCCCGGCACTGCGGGCCTTCGCGGACGACGTGGCCGACCCGACCTGTGACCTGGTTGTCGCCGCCTTGGTGCTCGCTGCCGAGCATCAGGCCCAGCGCCTCGGGGAGCTGCTCGGTTCCCTCGCGGCGGCCGCGCGGGACCAGGCCACCATGCGCCTTCGGGTCGAAGCCGGCCGAGCCCGGACTCGTACCTCGGTCAAGGTCATCGTCGGTGCCACCGGCGCCCTGGTGCTCGCGCTGGCCTTATTCAACCGCAGTTACCTGTCCCCATACGACAGCGCCAACGGCCAGCTGGTCCTGGTCTTGGTCGGCGGGGTGTTCGCGGTGGCGTTCACCTGGCTGGCCCGCATGACCCGTCCCGTCGTCGTCGACCGCTTCCTCACAGAGACGCCCGGGTTCGCGATTTCCGAAACAACGTCAGGAATCCGGTCGTGATCGCCGCACTGGTCTGCGGGGCCGGAGTCGGTGCCGGCCTGTGGCTGATCGTCCGGGGACTCTTCCCGCCACGCCCAAGCCTGGCCCATGCGCTGGCCCAGCTGCGCCGCCTGCCCGAGCCCGCCCCCGTCCTCACCCCCGAGCCCGAAGGCGGGTTCGCGGCCCGCCTCGGCCGACCTTTGGCGGACGTGCTCGCCCGGTCGAAATCAGACTGGCTGCTACCTAGCAAGGTCCGCCAAGACCTCGCCGTGTTAGGCCGCATCCCCGAACGCCACCTGGCCGAGAAGGTCACCCTGGCGCTGGCCGGCCTGCTGTTCGCCCCCGCCATCGCCGTGCTCCTCGCCCTGGGCGGCGCCCATCTGCCACTGGTCGTGCCGCTGTGGGCGTCGCTGATCTTCATGGTCGCCGGGTTCTTCGCGCCTGACCTCGGCGTGCATGCTGAGGCCACCCGACGCCGACGCGATTTCCGTCACGCCCTCTCCTCGTTTCTCGATCTTGTGGTGGTGGCTCTCGCCGGTGGCGGGGGCGTCGAGACCGCTCTGGCCGACGCGGCGTCGGTCGGCTCGGGATGGGCGTTCGGTTATCTGCGCCGGGCGCTCGACCAGGCCCGCCTGGCCCGCCAAACCCCTTGGGCCGCCCTCGGCCGGCTCGGCCAGCAGCTCGGGATCACCGAGCTGTCCGAGCTGGCGGCGTCGGTGGCGCTGGCTGGCACCGAAGGCGCCAAGGTCCGTGCCAGCCTGGCCGCCAAGGCCGCCTCGTTGCGCACCCATCAGCTGGCCGAAGCCGAGACCGCCGACCAGGCCGCCTCCGAGCGCATGAGCCTCCCGGTGGTGCTGCTCTTCGCCGGCTTCCTTCTCTTTCTTGGCTACCCGGCAGTCCAAAAAGTGCTGACCGGGTTGTGAAAAAGCGATGGGTTCATGCCATCCCACACACCGACCGCCGGACCAAGAGAAAGGCCAACAGAAAGGAAAACCCCCCAATGAAAGGACAACCGCAGTGTTCCCCGAGCTGATCGTCATCCGCCACCTCTTCACCGTCCTGCACGGCCGGTGGCAGGCGCTGCGGGCCGACCCCGAAGCCGCCTACTCCACCGAGGCGGTGATCGTCACCGCCCTCTTGGCCGGACTGGCGTTAACCGCGGTGGGGATTATCGTCTACAAGGTCGTCACCGCCGCCAACAACATCACCACCAACAGCGGCAGCGGGGGCTGACCCTCGGCCATGGGCGCCCGGCGACCCCCAGACCGCACCCCACAACGGCGACGGCGGTGGCGGTGGCGTGCCGTGGCCCGAGATGAGCGCGGCGCCGTCTCCGCTGAGCTCGTCATCGCCACCCCGCTACTCCTTCTGCTGATCATGGGAGTGATCCAGTTCGCCTTGTGGGAGCACGCCGAGCACATCGCGACCGCCGTCGCCCAACAAGGCGTCTCCGTCGGCCGTCTCCAAGGCGAGACCGCCGCGAACGGCCAGAACCAGGCACAAAGCGTTCTCGACCAGCTCGGCCCGACCGTCCTCGCCGGCTCCAAGATCACCGCCGCCCGCACCGCGCAAATGACCACGGTGACGGTCACCGGTCACGCCGAGAGCATCATCGGGCTCTTCAGCCTGCCCGTGAAGGCCACCGCGTCCGGCGCCACCGAGA
>JAFAWZ010000066.1 GCA_019241495.1 Acidimicrobiales bacterium
CGGGCCCACCCCGAAGGTCACGATGTGGTCCCGGATGGCATCGGCGTAGCGCTTCTGACCGCTCGTCTTCGGGCGGACCGAGCGGCCCCGGGCCGAGCGAAGCAGCTCGGCGGTGAGCACCTCCGAGGGCTTCTCGTCGGCTCGGACCATGTCGATGGTGCGATGGACGACCTGCAGGTCGAGCGGCTGGCCCTGCTCCAACAGAAGGCGCAGCTCGTCTACCAGCCGGGCGGCCACGACGGCGTCGTCGCCCGCGATGGTGAACTCGTTCCCTCGAGTGTGTATGGACGTGCCCTCGAAGGCGTCCTCAACCAGGCGCAGGTTCTCGTTGAGCGGACCGACGAGCCGAGGCATGAGGTGGTTGGGGACGGTGACGGTGACGGTCGTGGACACGGGCGGGTTCAGCTCCACGGTATCGCCTGCGGATTCGACCCAGGGTTATTTGGCCGGGTTAACAGCGTTATTGGCCCGGCTCGATACCGGGCGGCCATCCCATCTGCTGGCCGCCGAGAACATGCATGTGCAAGTGGGGCACGCTGTTGAGAGCGTGGGGGCCGACGTTGAAGACCAAACGGTACCCACCGTCTGCGATACCCGTGGCCTCCGCCCCGGCCCGGGCCGTGACGAACATCTCGGCCACGATCTCGGCGTGGCCAGGATCGACCTGGGCCGCGTCGGTGATGTGGTGGCGGGGGACGACCAAGAAGTGCACTGGGGCGCCCGGATTGATATCGAAAAAAGCGTACGTCTTCTCGCCAGAAACCACTTCCTTGGAGGGCACCTCGCCGGCGACGATCTGGCAGAACAGGCAATCGGCCATCAACTAGAACGCTACCGTCGCGGCGGTGGACGGGGAAACAGCCGCCGACCGGCTGATCGCGTCGTTCGAACGGTGGGCCGCATCGGAACGGGGGGCCGAGCAAGCCGCCGCCCGGTCCCGCACCACCTCACTGGCCCGACAAGCGGCGGCCACGGCTACATGGGTGGGTGTGTTGATCGACCTGGCCGAGCAGGCCTCGGCGGTGGCGGTGACCGTCGGCTCGACCCGGCTGACCGGCCGGCTCGTCGGCGTCGGGCTCGACTTCTGCGTGCTCGAGCCGGACCGGGGATGCCCCGCTCTGATCCGGGTCGACGCCATTAGCACTCTGTCTCCTCTATCCCCCGTATCGGCACCGACCGCTTCTTTGGCCCCCGGGGGCCAGCGCGAGCCGGCTCTGGCCCTCGGTCTTCCATCCGTCCTCGAGGGACTCACGGCCGAACGCGCTGCCCTGGCCGTGCATGCTGGGGCCATTCTGGTAGAGGGCGAGATGGTGGCGTTCGGCGAGGACGTCCTCACCCTCAGAGCCATCACGTCTCCTCGCAGGGTCACCCACATCCCATTAGACGCCATCACCTACTGCGAGCTGCGCTGACTTCTCGGACCTCTCAGAGGCTGCCGTCGGGCGACTGATCCGCCCCCAGATGCCGCGGTTCGCGCGGCTTGGGCTCCGGGTAGAGGTGCTCGAGGGTCCCGGGCTCGATACGCATGCGGCCGATGAAGTCCTCCACGTCCGAGGCCTGGACCCGGATGACCCGGCCCATCTTGTAGGCAGGTAACTGGCCCTCGTCGATGAATCGGTAGAGGGTGCGGAGGGTCACTCCGAGTCGCTCGCAGGCTTCACGCGTGCCCATCCACTGGATCGGTTCGCTCATGAGCCACAGCATAACGGACCGATAGACAAGCCGGTGGGTTCTCGTTAGATTTCATGTGTGGCGTGGAAAGGATTATCCAGGCAAAGCTCCGCGTTGGCCTCGAGCCTGCCTGAACCGGAGCGTCGGGCAGGCGTGTTGTCAGGGCGGCGGCGGGTAGTTCCATCGGGCCGGGCGGTGGTGGGCGGTTTCTTGGTGGCCTCGGCGGCGGTGATCGTCTTCGCCGCCGCCCTCAGCCAGGCCGGACATCATGGCCAACCCTTCGTAGTGGCGGCCCGGTCGCTCCCGGCGGGGACGGTGATCGGACCGGGTGACACGGTGACCGAGTCGGTGAACCTGCCGGCAGCCACTCGGAAGGTGTCGTTTCAGCAACAGGAACCGTTGATCGGGCGGGCGCTGGCGGTCGACGCGGTTCCCGGCGAGCTGATTCAAGCCTCCATGCTCTCCCCGGCCGGCGGCCCCCCGGCCCGGCCGGTCAGCGTGGCGGTCGATCCGGACTCCTTGGCCGGCCTGGTCACTGGCGCGGCGGTGGACGTGCTCGCCACGCCAGCCGGTTCGCCCGGCTCGTCGGGCGCCGGCGGCTCGGGGGACGTCACGGTCGTCGTACGTGGCGCGACCCTCATGGCGGTGAACCGGGGCGGCTCCGGCCTCCTCCCGAGCTCGGCGTCCGCGGCGGTCGCGACCCTCGGCGTCACCGACCTCTCCGAGGCCGAGGCGGTGGTCCAGGCCGCCCACTCGGGCACTGTAACCCTCGTCCAGGCGGAGCCCTCCGACGGCACCGGGGCCGGGCCGGCCGGGAGCTCTCCCACTCCCACCGGCTCTCCTACTCCAACCGGCTCTCCTGGCCCCAGCGGCTCCCCTACCCCCAGCGGCGGCTGAGGCGGGATGGCCGCGGAGCGCTACGTCCTGCTCGGCCTGGCTCCGCCCCGCACCGGGTGGTTCGAGTCGGTGGCCCAATGGACCATGTCGGCGAGCATCGCAGCCGAGTTCGTGAAGTGCGTGTCGGCCGAGGAGGTACGGGCCCGTCTCGCCTCGGGGCGCCAGCACTCGGCGCTTCTCGTCGACGTGGGCCTGCGC
>JAFAWZ010000062.1 GCA_019241495.1 Acidimicrobiales bacterium
TCCCCACGGTGAAGCCGCTGAGGATTCCGTTGGCGGCCATCGGCCGAGGGGTTCCGGGCGCGCCCATCTGAACCATGGCAGCAACCCGCCTTTTCCGCTGAGTTACTGCTTTGTTACGACTGTGGGTCGTACTCCTCTCAGAGAGGCGGGCCGGCGTGATTCGCGGAGCCCGGCGGCGCTGGTGGGACCGGCCTGTGGACACACCTCGGAATTTCCCCAGGTTGTTCCCACAAATCCCCAGCGATTTCCCCTGGCATTCGCGGTCGGTTGTGCTTGGATTATCTCCGGCCGAACGGCCCCGAAAGGAAAACGGTCGGCCCAAAGTCGCTTGAGGGGCATGGGAACTCGAAGCAGCCACCAGAGCCTTCCTGAGCGACGTTGGATGCCAGGTCCGGCGCGGCCCACCGCCAGCCGATTCTGGACGGGCAAGGGGACCCCCAGACGTGCCGCAACCTGGGGGTCCCCTCCTCATCCGCCGAGGCGGTTCCGCTGGGCGCTCAGGTAAGGGTCTGCAGGGCCTTGGCGATCGGCTCAAGCACGGCGGGGCGGTGCGGAGGAGGCAGGTAGACGATCGCCAGATCCAGCCCCTCGGCCGCCAGGCCCGCGATGGTGTCCACCACCTCTCCGGGGTCCCCGTCCGGGCCGAGCCATACGTGGCTGGAGATGGTGATCTCGGCCGGATCCCGGCCGATGTCGCGGCAGTGCTGATGGAGGACGTCGCGCTTGCGGGCCAGCTCTGAGGGAGGGCCACCGACGAAATTCCAGTGATGGGCGTAGCGGGCCGCGGTCTTCAAGGTGCGCCGTTCCCCGCTACCTCCGACGCATATGGGCAGCGGGGACTGGACCGGCTTCGGCTCACACCGAGCCTCATCCAGCTGGTAGAAGCGGCCCGCGAAAGTGGTCGTGGGTCGAGACAAGAGGCCGGTCAGCACTTGACAGGCCTCCTCGAAGCGGTCGCTGCGATCCCGCGGGTTGCCCAGCTCGATGTGGTAAGCGCCGGCCTCCTCCTCGTTCCAGCCCGCGCCGATACCGAGCTCGAGGCGGCCTCCCGAGATCACGTCGACAGTAGCCGCCATGTTGGCGAGCACCGCCGGGTGACGGTAGGGGATGCCGGTGACGAGCAGGCCCATCCGCAGGCGGTTGGTGGCCTGGGCGAGTGCGGCGAGGGCCGTCCACCCCTCGAGACAGGGCCCGGTCGAGTCGGAGTAGATCGGATAGAAGTGGTCGAACAACCATCCGGATTCGAAGACCTCGATGTCGTCCGCGACCCGCCACACGTCGAGCAGGTCGGTCCAGTTGCTGTTTTGCGGTGAGGTCTTGATGGCGAAGCGCATGGCCTCAACCTACGCCGGTCGTCATGCTCAGGGGTGGGGCTTCATCACGGGGTGGTCCGCCATCGACCGGACGGGGGCGTACCATCCGCATCGGTGCCTTCCCTCTGCCCCCATGGCCTGCCTGCCGACCAGTGTCTGATCTGTCCCATGCTGCCGGCAGCAACCGGCGGCGCCACGCAGACCCGGGCGACTCGGCCCGAGTCGAGGCGGGCCGAGTCGACGCGGGCCGAGTCGAAGAGGGCCAAGTCGAAGAGGGGCGGCCAGGAGGCGATGGTGGCGGCACGCCCGACCGGGCCGCCGGCCCGGCGGCGATCGATCGGGATGCACCTGACTGGTGTGGTGCTCGGCATCGCGGTGATCGGCGTCATCGCCTGGATCGCGGCGGGGGTCGTCTTCGCGGTGCTCCACCTGCTCGAGATCCTGGTCGTGGCGGCCGCGGCCGGCTGGGCTGGCTACCGGTTGGGTCACTACCGGGGCCGGCGTTCCCGCCAATAGGTTGCGGGGCCGTGCCTCGCCCGTCGCTGGATGGCGTGTGTCTTTGTGACGCGTGTGAGTCCTTGTGACGCGTCATCCGCAAATAGTGCGGTTAAGGCGTCACAAAGCGCGGTTCGCGTCACGGAGATGCCGGAGTCGAGTCGAGTCGGGGAGGGGGTCGCGCGTCTGGCGTCACAAAGATGCGCCGTGAGGGAGGGCCCTACCACATCGACGGCCGGGATCGGGAGGAGCGGACCTGTCTGTGGGTATGTTAAGCCTCCGTGGAGAGCGAATTAGATGGCGAGCCGGAGGAGCCGCGCGAGCTGCGCCAGGGTTATCACGATCGCATCGCCGAGCTGCGCGAGCAGTCCCTCGCCGTCCTGGAGGCGGTCGTGGCCAGCGCGGCCCGGGCTACCGGGTTCTTGCTGGGTCGGGAGAGCCCCAATCCGGCCCCGTTCACGACCGAGCTGGTCGAGATGACAGAGCTGGTGTCAACCATCGATACGGAAGTGGTGACTCTGCTCGCTCTGGAGGCGCCGGTGGCGAGAGATCTGCGGGTAGTGCTGGCGGCGCGCGATGTCTCGCAGATCGGCCTTTTGTGCGTGGGGTTGAGCTCCACCATCGGGACCCGGTCCACCCTCGCCGGCACCATCGCCTCGACCGGCCTGGCCGAGACGATGGAACGGGTCGGGCAGGTCACCCTGGACCTGTTGGAGGAGGGGCGGGCGGCGTGGAGCGCCCTGGACGAGGACATGGCCTGGTCGACGCTCGAACGGGTCGACGGGGCCAGGCAGACCCGCCGGCATTTCTTCGCCGAGCTGCTCAAGCTGAACGACGTTCCGATCGAGGCGGCCATGGAGCTTGGCCTGGCGGCGCGCGTCTACGACCGGCTCATCGACCACGCCGCCGAGCTGGCGGGCCGTGTGGTCTTCGTGGTCAGCGGCCGTACGGCAGTGGTCGGCCCCGGCGAGTAGGCCAGCGCGGGCGACCACACCTGGGCGGGTGGTCCCTCAGAAGCTGTCGCAAAACGCCTTCTCCCTCCCGCGGGTTTGGCGACAGCTTCTCAGCCAAAGCGGCCGGTGATGTAGTCGTCCGTGCGCTGGTCGGTGGGGGAGGTGAAGATCTGGTGGGTGGTGCCCATCTCCACCAGCACACCCGTTCGGACGCCCTGCGAGTCGTCGACGTTGAAGAAGGCGGTGCGGTCCGACACCCGGGCCGCCTGCTGCATGTTGTGGGTCACCACCACGATCGTGTAGTCCTTCTTCAGCTCTGACATGAGGTCCTCGATCCGGATGGTGGCGAGGGGGTCGAGGGCGGAGGCGGGCTCGTCCATCAGGATGACTTCCGGCTTGACGGCTATGGCCCGGGCGATGCACAGGCGCTGCTGCTGTCCCCCGGAGAGGCTGAAGGCGCTGGCCTTCAGCTTCCCCTTCACCTCGTCCCACAGGGCGGCCCGGGTCAGGCATTCCTCGACCAGGTCGTCCATGTTCACCTTCATGCCATTCACCTTGGGCGCGATTGCGATGTTGTCGTAGATCGACTTGGGGAACGGGTTCGGCTTCTGGAAGACCATGCCGATGCGCCGCCGCAGCTCTATGGCGGCCAGGGACGGGTCGTAGATCGGCTTGCCGGCGAAGTCGATGCGTCCCCGCACCCGGGTGCCGGCGATCAGGTCGTTCAGACGGTTGAGACAGCGCAGGAAAGTCGTCTTCCCGCATCCCGACGGGCCTATCAGGGCGGTGATCTCGTTGCGCCCGATCTTCATGTTGACTCCCCGCAGGGCCTGGTGGGAACCGTAGTAGAAGTCGAGGTTCTCCACCACGAACACCGGATTCTCCATCTCGGCCGGAACCGGCGGCCCGACGGTGGTCACCTCGGGGCGGCGGGCTTGCGATTCGGTCACCGCGGAAGTCGTCTGCTCGGACATGCGAGGTCTTCACCTTTCAGCGGGGAGGCCGGAGGACGCCGGTCATGAGATGGTGTCACGAGATGGCGGTCACAGGGACATTCGGGCGGTGTTGCGCCGCGCCCGGCCCGCCACGATGCGGCCGGCCACGATCAACACGATCAGGATAACGAGGCTCACCAGGGCAGCGGCTGCGGATGTGGCGTGAGGCCGCTTTCCCGGCAGGGCCAGGTCGGTGAAGATGACGTTGGTGAGGTACGGGACCTGCTGGTGGAACAGTTGGAGCCTGGGGTTATGGTCGCTGAAGCCGGCGGTGAACAGCAGGGGCGCCAGCTCACCGGTGGATATGGCCAGGGCCACGATCAAGCCGCTGGTGATGGCGGGCAGGGCGGTCGGCACGAGGATGCGGCCCAGAGTGGAGTAGCGGGGCATGCCGAGGCCGGCCGCTCCCTCCCGGAGCACGGAGGGCACCTGCCGCAAGGCCACCTCGGTGGTCTTGACGATGTAAGGCATCACCAGGACCGACAGGGCGATCACCGCAGCCAGGAGGGAGTACCCCCAGTGGAACTGCACCACCAAGGTGATGTAGCCGATGTAGCCGATCACGATCGACGGCATGCCGGCCAGCACCTCGGAGAAGAAGCGCAGAACCTTCTCCGACCGGCCGCTCGCGAACTCGGCCAGGTACACGCCCGCGGCCACCCCGATGGTGCCGGCCACGATCAGCACGCCGAGCAGCAGGAGAAGGGTCCCGAGGATGGCGTTCTGGATGCCGATGCCTTTGGTCGTTTGGCTGAACAACGACCACCCGACGGCCGGGGCGGCCTGGTGGGCCACGCTGATCAGCATCGACACGGAGGGGGCGGCGATGAGGGCGAAGGCCAGGAAGCAAAAGCCCCAGAACAGCCGGTCGGTGACGGCCCGCCGTGTTCTCATCACACCCCCCGGCCGACCGGGAGGGCCTGATCGGCAAAGCGGCGGGTCAAGAGGCGGCCACCGAAGTTGGTCAGGATGGTCACGGCCAGGAGCACCAGGCCCACCTGGGCCAGGGCGTGCACGGCCATACCGGTCGGGTCGGTGAGGGCCGAGTCCAAGAACGCCGCGATGGTGGCCGCCATGGTCGAGAACGGGGCGAAGATGCTGTGGGGGTAGATGTTGAGGGCGTTGCCGGAGATGATGAGCACGGCAATGGTCTCCCCGAGGGCCCGAGCCCAGCCCAGCACCGCGGCGGCGATGATCCCGGTCCGGACGTAGGGGATGGTGACGTAGCGCACCGTCTCCGAGGGGGTGAGGCCCAGGGCTACGGCCCCTTCCTTGGCGACCGTCGGCACCGACCGGACCAGCTCCCGGGTGATCGAGGCGATGATCGGGATGATCATCACGGCCAGCACCACCGAGGCGGTGGCCAGGCCCTCGCCGGCCCCGGTGTGGCCGGACAGCCAAGGAATGCCGAGGCTGTCCACCCACTTGTAGACGGTGCGGGACAGGAGGGGCCCGAAGGTGTAGACGCCCCACAGGCCGAACACGACGCTGGGGATGCCGGCCAGCAGCTCGAGGAAGATGCCCAGAGTGCCTTGGATGCGCTGGGGCAGCTTCTCGACCAGCAGGATGGCGCCGGCTACCGACACGGGCACGGCCAGGATGAGGGCGAACACCGACGACAGGAGGGTGCCGACCAGGAGGGGCAACACCCCGTAGCTGGCGCCGTGGGGCGCCGCGTAGCCCCGTTTGTGCTGGATCGGGGCGTACAGGTTGCCGATGGTGAAGGTCTTCGAGGTGAAGAAGTGCCACCCGTTGAAGATGATGGCTGGGTAGGCCTCCTTCACCATCTGGTAGGCGAGGAAGGCCAGGGCCAGGGTGGGGATCAGCCCGGCGACAGTGAGCGCCGCCCCCAGGGCCCGGTCGGGGCCGGTCAGCTCGGACCGGCGGCGGCTCCGAGCCGACAGGCTCGGAGCGACGGCCGGCTCGCGCCGTTCTTCAAGTACCGAGGCCAAGGACCCTCCCGTTGAGCACCTCCGGCAATGCCGAGACTATCCAGTGATCTTGGCGA
Organism: Acidimicrobiales bacterium; assembly: GCA_019241495.1. GTDB lineage: Bacteria > Actinomycetota > Acidimicrobiia > Acidimicrobiales > Palsa-688 > JAFAWZ01. The sequence goes on from JAFAWZ010000062.1 coordinate 5,765, forward strand.
TGGCCGCGTCGATCTTCGGCAGTACGCTCGAGGGAAGGGCTTGGAAGCTGGCCTTGCTCAGGTACTGCTGGGAGCTGCCCCCGTTCGGGTCCATGGCGTAGGTCAGGAAGTCCCTGATGGCCAAGGCGGTGTCGGCGTTGGCCTGCTGGGACTTCACGATGATGTACTCGTAGTTCACGATCGGCCAGGATTGCGCCCCGGGCTCGAAGATCAAGGGCTGGGCCAGGTTGTCCGGGATGCTGCCCGATCCGGCCTGGACGGCCGCGTTCACCGTCGCCGTGGAGTTGGAGACGAAGTTTCCGTCCTTGTTCTTGAGCATGGCCACGCCCAGGCCGGCGGTCTGGGCCGCGCTCTCGGCGCTGACACCGACATAGGCGATGCAGCCCGGCGTGGCGCTGCAGGTCTGCACCATGCCGGGGTTGCCGCTCGCCGTCACCTCACTGGAGACGGCCGGCCAGGTGACGGTGGTGCCGATGCTCGGCCCGTTGGACCAGGTCTGGTCGGTGGCGGCCAAGAAGCTGGTGAAGAGGAAAGTGTCACCGGAGGAGTCGACCCGGCGGACCGGGACGATCGCCGTGCTGGGCAGGGTCACACCCGAGTTCAGGGCGGCGATGGCCGGGTCGTTCCAGGTCTTGATCTGGCCCTCGTAGATCTTGGCCAGCACGTCGCCGGACAGCTTGAGGTTGTCGACGCCCTTCAGGTTGTAGTTGATGTCCTGCGAGGAGATGACGATCGGGATGTTCAAGAGGGTGGCGTTGGCCGCCAGCTGGGCCGGGCTGAGGTAGGCGTCGGAGCCGCCCATCTGCACGGTCCCGGCGGTGGCGTCGCTGATGCCTTTGCCCGACCCACCAGCGGCCGCGTTCAGCGTCACGTTCGAGTACTGGGTGTGCAGGGGATCCTCGATGCCCTGCAGGTAGGGCAGGAGCAGGCTGGACCCGTCCTCGCTCAAGGTCACGGAGCTGGTTGGGTTACCGGTCTGGACCTTCGGGCCGCTCGTGGTCGGCGGGGCCGTGCTGGTCGGGGTGCCCGAGCTGGATGAAGGCTTCGAGCTGCTGCACGCGGCGAGCGCCAAAGGAACGAGGAGGGCGAGGGGTATCAGACGTTTCAACGGTCACCTTTCCTGAGGTTCTGATGTAGCGGTGCAACGGTCGATGTGGCGATGCCTCGCTCGACGAACTCCGCTACAACTCGAATGAACCTCACTCTACGGACATGTAGTTACCTGGAAACCAACACCAAGTGAACGTGAGTTGAACAATGCAGGAAAATGGCGGGTAGCCCTCTAGCGCTGGCCCGTTATGTTCAAGTGCTCGTTGCCTGTGGTTTCCTCGTGCGCCATCTTGAGGTCACCTCCGGGCCCTACCGTTCGCCTGTTGACGGTCCCGAATGTGCCCGCGGACGCCCAGATCACGCCTATCCTCCCTTTCGTCATGAGCTCATCGCCATGAGCCCGGAGATCCCGGCCCGGACCACAAGGGCCCATTGATGCTGGGCCGCGCCAACCATCCCGCCGGACCCATTACCGAACCGATTGCCGAACCGATTGCCGATCTCGAATGGGTGGACGAGGAGCCGGCGACCGGACGGTCCCGCCGGTTGGCCGCCGCCCTTGATGCCATCGGCGAGGGGATCGTCATATGCGACCAGGCGGGTGAGACCGTGTTTCGCAACGGGGCGGCCGAGAGCCTGCTGTCCTCCCGGCCGAGCGACGCCCTCGTGGTCCAGGCCGTGTCGGAGGTCATCAAGGAGGCGCTCGGGGGCCGCACCCCGGAGCGCCAGCTGGACCTCGTCTCGCCCCTCCGGCGCAGCCTGTCCATCCGGGCCCTGCCCATGCCCGTCAACGGGTGTCTGGACGGGGCGGTGGCGGTGGTCGAGGACATCTCCGAGCGCCTGAGGCTCGAAGCGATCAGGCGCGATTTCGTGGCGAACGTGAGCCACGAGCTGAAGACCCCGACGGGGGCCATCGCCCTCCTCGCCGAGACCATCGACGGAGAGAGCGACCCCGAGGTGGTGGCCAGGTTGGTGCGCCGGATGGGGACCGAGGCCGACCGGCTGAGCCGCACCATCGACGATCTGCTCGACCTGTCTCGCATCGAAGCCAACGAAGCTCCGAACCAGGCGCTGGTTCCTGTGCGCGAGTTCGTGGGTGAGGCCACCGACTCGCTCCAACAGTTCGCGGCCACCATGGACGTGGCGCTGCAGGTCGGCGATCTGCCGGGGGGCCGGGCGGTACCGGGGGAGCGGCGCGACCTGATCTCGGCGGTGGCCAACCTGGTGGACAACGCCATCAAGTACTCCGAGCCGGGCGGGATAGTCACGGTCATGGCCGCGGTGGTCCCGGTGGGGGTCGCCATCGAAGTGGCCGACACCGGGGTCGGGATCCCGACGCGCGACCTGGAGCGCATCTTCGAGCGCTTCTACCGGGTCGACCGGGCCCGGTCGCGCTCGACGGGGGGGACCGGTCTAGGGTTGTCGATCGTGCGTCACGTGGCCGTCAACCACGGAGGCACGGTGCGGGTGCGTTCGATCGAAGGGGAGGGCTCGACGTTCGTGCTGGAGCTCCCCGCAGTGGCCTTGCCCCATCCGAGCCGGCGCGAAGGAGAACACGGCCATGATGACTGACACGCTCTCCGTGCTGGTGATCGAAGACGAGGAGTCGTTCGTGGAGGCCCTGGTCGTCGGGCTCAAACGGGAGGGATTCCTGGTGACGGTCGGTCGCGACGGGGTCGAGGGGCTCCAGCTGTTCGACAAGGTCCGGCCCGACCTCATCCTGCTCGACCTGTGGCTCCCGAAGAAGTCCGGTATCGACGTCTGTCGAGAGATCCGCTCCCGCAGCCGGGTGCCGATCATCATGGTGACGGCCAAGAGCAGCGAGATCGACACGGTCGTCGGGTTGGAGGTCGGTGCGGACGACTACGTGACCAAGCCGTTCCGGCTGCGCGAGCTCGTGGCCCGGATGCGGGCCGTGATGCGCCGCTCCGGGAGTTCGGACGACGAGGCGGAACCTGGCGAGTCTCTGGAGATCGACGGCTTGAGCCTCGACCCCGAGCGTCACGAGGTGCACCTGCGCAGCGAGCTGGTGCCGTTGCCGCTAAAGGAGTTCGAGCTGCTGGAGTTGCTCATGGGCAACGCGGGCCGGGTGCTGACCCGCGAGACGCTCATCGACCGGATCTGGGGACCCAACTACGTGGGCGACACCAAGACCCTCGACGTGCACATCAAACGGCTGCGGGCCAAGGTCGAAGACGACCCTTCCCGCCCCGCTCGGATAACCACGGTCCGGGGGCTCGGCTACAAGTTCGAAACGCCGCGGAACTAGCCCACACCGGCAGTCGCCGATCGGCTCGACTTTCCGCTGTTTCCGAGTGAGATAGCATAAAACCTCATGTAGATGTGACCGGTCGGGCGGGGTCATTGACCTGCCGGACGGCACTGGCGACACTTGGGCCGCCAGCAACATTTGAAAGGCATCGTCCGGGCGAGAGGACGCAGAGGTGTCCTGGGCGAGCGGTGAGCGGTGAGGGGCGCCATTGTCCACAACCCTGATATCCCGTAGGCGCAACCAGAGGCGCAGCGAGCGCCCGGGCCGGTCGGTGCGCATCTGCATCGTGGTCTACGGCCTGGCCGCAGTGGCCTTGGGCGTGTTGGTCATCGCCAGGGTGCACGACGTGCCTGGCCACCGGCCCATTCCCTGGCTGGTGATGGCGGCCGTGTTCGTGGTCACCGACTTCATGGAGATGCGGTTCCCCCACGAGGGCCAATCGTTGCGGCTCGACCTTTTGAGCGTGCCCGTGGCGGTAGGGGCGGTGTTCACCCCCCCGGGCGGCCTCCTGCTGGCCGTTACCCTCTCGATCGCGTTCACCTCGCTGCTGCGTCGCGACCCCCCCGAGCGGGCCACGTTCAACGTGGTCAACCATCTGGCTGGCGCCGCCCTGGCCCGCCTGGTCCTCGCGGCCACCCTCGGCGGGGCCAGCCCGGTCGGGCCGCGGGCGGTTGTGGCCGTCGCCCTGACCTGCCTCACCTTCGAGCTGGTCACCGATCTGGCAGTGATCGGCGCGGTCACCACCTCGGCCGGCTGGCCCGGCCTGACGTACCTGCGCGGCGTGGCCGGCCACTTCCTGCTGATCCTTCCCCTGAGCGCGGTCATGGCGGTCATCACCGTGACGGTTACTTATGTGGAGACGTGGGGGATGGCCCTCATGGCGGCTGCCGCCGTCGCACTCGGGCTGTGGTACCGCTCGGCCAACCAGGCGTGGGCCCGCTACGCCAACCTGCAACAGCTCTACGGCTTCACCGTCCGCCTGTCGGAGCTGTCGGACACCGACGACATCATCACGGTCACCCTGCAGGAGTCCCGGCGGGTGCTGCATGTCGAGCACGTCGAGCTGCGCCTGCCCGACGACCTAGGCGGGATCCGCTGTGTGCTCGAGGCCGACGGCTCGCTGGGCCGGGAGTTCGGGCGGCCGAGCGCTCTGGAGGCGGAGATCGCGGCGGGCCATAGACCGCTCCTGGTGCCGAGGAACCAGCAGCGGCGCATGCCGGCCGGTTACGACCTGCGCGACCTGATGGCCGTGCCGGTGAACCTGGGCGACTGCGGCACGGCCGTCATGATCGTTGCCAACTTCGAGGTCGAGGACGAGACCTTCGACACCGAGGACCTCCGCTTCTTCGAGGCGTTCGCGGCCAGCTTGGGGACCGCCCTCACGAGCAGCCAGCGCTTGGACCGTCTCCGCCTGGAGGTGGCGGCCCGCGAACACCAGGCGCTGCACGACAGCCTGACCGGCCTGGCCAACCGCACTCTGTTCGGGCAGTGGGTGGCTGCCGCCCTGGAGCAGCGCCAGTCCCATGAGAACGTAGCCATCATGCTTATGGACCTCGACGGTTTCAAGGACATCAACGACACCCTCGGTCATCACACTGGCGACGCCATCTTGAAAGAAGTGGGCGGCCGGGTGCTGGGGGTCATCGGGCCCCACCGGCGGGCGGCCCGCCTGGGCGGCGACGAGTTCGCGTTCGTGCTGCCCACCAACGGAGGCGAGGAGGAGGCCCTGGAGGTGGCACACGCCATCCTCGGCGCCGTCTCCCACCCGGTGGCAGTCGACGGGCTCATGCTCGAGCTGCGGGCCAGCCTCGGAGTGGCCATCGCCCCTCATCACGGCCTGGACCCGGCCAGCCTGCTGCGCCGGGCCGACGTGGCCATGTACGCGGCGAAGACGTCGCGGCGCGGTGTCGTCGCTTACGACCACGAGATCGATCAGCACGCCAAGCGACGCCTGATCCTGGCAACCGAGCTGCGCCGTGCCATGGGCGCCAATCAGCTGGAGCTTTGGTACCAGCCGGTTGCCGACATGCGTACCGGTGACATCGTGAGCCTGGAGGCCCTCCTGCGCTGGCGTCACAACGTGCACGGGTCGATCTCACCAAACGAGTTCATACCGGTGGCGGAGCAGTCGGGCTTGATAGAGCCCCTGACGTGGTGGGTCACCGCGTCCGCGCTGCACGAGCTGGCCTGGTGGCGGCGCGAAGGCTACGAGTTGGGCATGGCGGTCAACATCTCGGCCCGCAGCCTGCTCGACCCGGAGATCGTCGTGCGGTTGGGCCAGATGCTGGCCGACGCCGGCACGCCTGCGTCGCAGCTCACGTTGGAGATCACCGAGTCGTTGATGATGGCCGACCCCGACCGGGCCGAGCGGGTCCTGCAGAGTCTCGCCGGGCTCGGGGTGCGCATTGCCATAGACGACTTCGGCACCGGGTACTCGTCGTTGTCGCGCCTCACGCGGCTCCCCGTGCACACGGTCAAGGTCGATCGCTCCTTCGTGGCGTCGATGCACAACGACGATGGCGACGAGGCCATTGTGCGGGCCACCATCGAGCTGGCCCGCAACCTAGGCCACCAGGTGATCGCCGAGGGAGTGGAACGCCAGCGCACCTGGGACCGGCTGGTCCAGTTGGGTTGCGACCAGGTCCAGGGCCACCTCTTGGCACCCGCCATGCCGTCGGATGTGTGCCGTCGCTGGGTGAAGGCCCACCAGTCGCCCCGCATGGCGTCGATCAGCGAGCTGAGGCAGGTCCAGGGAGCCTGAGAAGCTGTCGCAACCCGCGGGAGGGAGAAGGCCGCGGCTCGTCTTTGACATCTCTCTCCTCCGCTCGCACCGGCGAGAGTGGGACGAGCCGCGACCTTCTCCCATCTCGAAATAGTTTGCGACAGCTTCTGACAGCACGGCAGTACCATCGGCGCCATGCTCGTGGACACCACCATGGATCACGACCTGGCGAACGCGGCCGCGGCCGCCCGCCGGGCCGAGGAGGCCGGCTACGACGCCATCTGGTCGGCCGAGACGGGCCACGACCCGATGCTCCCCCTGGTCATCGCAGCCGAGCACACCGAGAAGCTGCACCTGGGCACCGGCATCGTGGTGGCCTTCGGGCGCAGCCCCCTGACCTTGGCCCACACCGCGTGGGACCTGAACGCCTATTCGGGCGGCCGCTTCTTCCTCGGGCTGGGCTCGCAGATAAAGCCCCACATCGAGAAGCGCTACTCGATGCCGTGGTCCCACCCGGCTCCCCGGATGCGGGAGCTCATCTCCGCCATGAGGGCCATCTGGGACTCATGGCAGAACGGCGCCAAGCTCGACTTCCGGGGCGACTTCTACACCCACACCCTCATGACGCCGTTCTTCAACCCGGGCCCGAACCGCTTCGGCGCCCCCAAGGTGTTCCTGGCCGCGGTGGGGGAGAGCATGACCAGGGTGGCCGCCGAGGTGGCCGACGGCATGCTGGTCCACGGCTTCACGACCGAGACCTACCTCCGAGAGGTGACGCTCCCGTCCATCCACTCGGGCCTAGCCGCGTCGGGCCGCAGCCGCGCCGACTTCCAGCTTTCCTATCCGGCGTTCGTGGTGACCGGCGAGACCCGAACCGAGATGGAGGCGGCCGAGGCCGGCACCCGCCGCCAGATCGCGTTCTACGCCTCCACCCCCGCTTACCGGGGAGTCCTGGAGCGGCACGGCTGGGGGGACCTGCAGACCGAGTTGAACACCCTCTCGAAGCGGGGGGCGTGGGAGGAGATGGGCCGGCTGATCAGCGAAGAGGTGCTCGACGCGTTCGCCGTGCGCGGCGCACCGGAGGAGATCCCCGGCCTCTTGCAGAAACGCTTCGGTGATGTCGTGGACCGCATCAGCCTCTACATGCCCTACCGGGACAAAGGGTCAGCGCCGCGCATCCTCGCCGGCCTCGCCGATCTCATTCAGCGCTGATACACGAGCCGGCCGGCGACGACGGCGCCCTCAACGCCGGAGCGCCCGACGATGCAGAGGTCGCCCGGTTGGCCGGGGCTGATCGAGCGGGCCCGGGCCGGGGCGTCGGGATGGCCCTGGAACAGGCCGATCGCGGTAGCCCGGCTCACGGCTTCGTCTGGCCCCACCACCCGACCGGCGACGGTCCGCCGGGTCGTGGCCGCCTCCACCGAAACCCACGGGTCGGAGGGCCCGTAGGGGGCGTCGCTGCCTGCCGCCACCGCCACGCCGGCCGACAACAACGAGCCCAGCCGCCACAAGTCGCCCAACTCTTCGACGTCCTCCAGGTAGCGGTCACCGCGGGCGTGCACCAGGCCAGGTTGGGTCACCACTGTCACGCCGAGACGACGGATCTGGTCGACCTGGTCGATGCTCAACAGGGCGCCGTGCTCCAAACGATCCCCGGGGCGGGCCCCCAATTCCTCGAGGGCGGCCAGCGCCAAAGCGGCCTGAACGTGGGTCACGCAGTGGAACGCGATGGACCGTCCCACCTGGCGGGCCGGGTGCAGGCGATCGACCAGATCGTCGAGGGAGGGAAGGCTCTCGTCGTCGAGGAGTACTTTGGCCGGGCCCGGGTGGGCCGCCTCGGGCGCCGACATGACGTAGACCTTCTGGGGCAGGATGGCGGCCCGGCTGACGAGCTCGGCCGGATCGGCGTGGGGGGTGGCGTCGGTGAACCCGGTGATGCCCTGGGCGGCCGCCTCCCTCCCGATCGGGGTCAGGTCGACATGGCGCCGGGGCAGCCGGGCGCGCAGCCACTCGTCCTGGCGCCACAACCGACCGTTGGGGGAGTCCGAGCCGACCAGGCGTAGCCCGGCCGAGTTCAGGATCCACAGCTTGCCGCTGCGGTGCTGGATCCGTAGTGGCCGGTTCGCCACGATCCGGTCGAGAGCGCCACGGTCGAGCACGCCGGCCACCGACTCGTGGTAGCCGATGCCCCGTATCCACTCACCCGCCGGGAGCCGGCGGTCGGCCGCCGCCAGCGCCTCGCCCAAGGCAGCCTCGTCAGCGACTTCCGGCGGCCCGCACGCTACGGAGTCCGCCGCCGCGGCCCGGGCCAGGAGGTGGACGTGGTGGTCGTGCAGGCCGGGCAAGACGGCGGCGCCTTCCACATCGAGCTCCTCGTCGCCGGTCGCCGCCAGCTCCGGCCCGACGGCCCGGATTGTCGTCCCGACGTGGATGGAGACGATGCGGCGCGCCACGCGGGCGTGGCGGATCAGCAGGGCCACGGCGCCAAAGTTAGGCTCCGCCCCGATGTGGGACACCTTTGCCAGCGGAGCCAGCGAGGTGCTGGGCGTGCTCGATAGGGAGCCTGTGCACTTCGTGGACCTGGACCGGGGCTGGTCCGACATCCCTCCCCTCTACCCCGCGGTGGTGGTCGGCGTGGGATCGGGCCAGAGGGCGACAGGAGGCGCCGACGTGGCCCTCACGACCATGATCGACCCGCCGGCGCCGTGGGTCAGCGTCGCTGACCTCGACACGGCCCGGCACGACCTGGATGCCGCAGTGCGGGCTTCGCCCTTCGCCGCGGTGACCCTCGTACAGCTGCTGCGGCTCGGCGCAGGCCGACTGGTCGAGGAGGGCCTGGCCCTCGAGTCGCTGTCCTACTCGGTGCTCCAGGGCGGCGCGGAGTTCGCCCAGTGGAAGGCCGGGCACAGCTACCCATCTCTCGGTGAGGACCTCCAGCCGCCTGTGCTGGCGGAGGTGGCCGGCACGGAGCTGTCGATCACGTTGAACCGCCCCGATGTGCACAACGCCTACAACCGGGCCATGCGCGACGCGCTGTGCGAAGCCCTGGCTGTGGCCGCGACGGACACCACTTTGTCCGTGAACATCAAAGGCAACGGCCCATCGTTTTGCAGCGGGGGAGACCTG
>JAFAWZ010000157.1 GCA_019241495.1 Acidimicrobiales bacterium
GCGCATGACGATCAGGTCTTCGTGGGCGACGACTTGGCGGGGCAGGCCGCGCCGGCGGGCCCGGCGGGCTTGATCGAGGGAGAAGAAGGATGGGCGGGCTACGAGATGGTCGTCGCGCAGGCCGGCGAGGAGGGCGACGTTCCTTTCGAACAGGACGAGCCCCGCGGCGTCGGCCAGGGAGCCGACGGCGCCGGGCAGGTCGACGTATCCGCCGTCGGCCCAGAAGGGACGGACGGTCATGGCGACGATCCCGCCGGGACGGAGCACGGCCGCGGCTTCGGTCAGGATGTGGGTCAAGCCGCCGAGGAGGGCGTCGGTGGGTTGATGGGCGAGGTTGGCCGGGTCGGTGGAGTAGCGGTAGTGCGACTTGTGGACTCCACCGCCGGGTCGGGTGCGGACCTGGCCGTGCAGGCTCGCCCCATACGGCGGGGAGGTGAGCACCAGGCCGACCAGGCCCCGGGCGGCGGGGTCGACGAGACTTGTGAGGTGGCGGGCGTCGCCGCATACCACCTCGCCGTGGCCGGAAGCGCCGTGGGCGCGGGCGTGGGCCAGGTTGGCTTCGGCCAAGCCGGCCCAGCGGGCCTCGTACTCGACGCCGATGGCATCGCGTCCGAGGTGGACAGCTTCGACCAGGGTGGTGCCGATGCCGCACATCGGGTCTAGGACCAAGTCGCCGGGGTTGGTGTAGGTGGCGATCGCGTGAGCGGCGATGGCGGGGAGCATCTTGGCCGGATGCGTTCCCGACACGGGCAGGTAGCGGCCCCGGCGCTGCGCCGGGGCGCTTTTCTGGGCGGTGGGCCAGATGGAGATCGGGTAGTCAGCGGCCACCGGCGGCCCCCTTCCTGGTCGACGGTCCGGGTTTGACCATGACGATCACGTCCTCGTGAGCGACGAGGTGCACCGGCAGGCCTTTGGCCCGCGCTGCCCGCACGGCGGTGAGCTGCCAGTACGAGGGCCGGCCCACCAGGGCGGAGTCGCGGACCGCGGCGTGGAGGGCGACGACGTGTTGCAGGTAGGCGAAGCCGGCCTGGCGGGCGAGGGTGACGGTTAGGGCGGCTAGGTCGAGGAGGCGGCCCCCGCGGCGGGTGTTCTTGGTGACCGCCACCAGGATCCCGCCGGGGCGAAGCAGGGCCCAGCAGCCGCTGTAGACGGCGGCCATGGCGACGGCGTAGTCGTCGCCGCGGGCATGTCCCAGGTTGGCCGGGTCGTCGGAGTAGTCGCGGCTGTCGGGCGGGCACAGGCGTCCGCCGGCCAGCCAGCCCGGTTTGTCGATGATCCCGGCCTCGCAGCCATAGGGCGGCGAGGTGCAGACCAGATCGACGGTGCCGGCAAGGTTGGCGAGTCGGCCGGGCAAGGCGGTGGCGTCACCGACGCGTACCTGGGCCAGGCGCCGGGCGGCGGGGTCGAGGGCGTGGGCCAGGTTGGCTCGGGCCAGGGCCGCCCATTTGGGTTCCAGCTCCAAGCCGACGGCGCGCCGGGCGAGGCCGGCAGCTTCGACCAGGGTGGTGCCGGTGCCGCACATCGGGTCGACCACCAGGTCCCCGGGCCGGGAGTACTCGGCGACGATCCGGGCGGCCAGGGCGGGGAGCATCTTGCCCGGATGGGCGGTGGAGGCGGGAAGGTAGCGCCGGGCGCGTTGGGTCGCGGCGGTGGCCTGAGCGACGGGCCACAGGGCGATGGGAACAGCCTCGGCCCGGCCGGCGCCGGTTTCGGGAGCGCCAGGGGCGGGATGAGAGTTTGAAGTACGGGTGGGGGTGGTGGCCATGGGCGGGCCCACGGCCGAAGTCGTGCCACCCCCCAAATAGGGGCCGCGACCCGGGTTTGGGACAAACCCCTGAGAAGTCTCCGGAAGCGCCTTGAGGTGGGCGCCGAGGTCGAGGTACCTCCTGTGTCGACCAACCACGACAGGAGAAACTCGATGCCCAAAGACAACAACCGGCCCTCGGCGGTAGAGGCAGTGGCCGCCGTGCTGGCCGCCCATCCGAACGCCACCGCGACCGAATTGGCCGACGCGGCCGGGATAGGCCAGTCCACCGCCACCAAGGCCCTCGCCGCCCTCGAAGCCGACGGCCGGGCCCGCCGCCACCCGGGCGGGCGCGGCGACAACGGCCGACGCCAACCCGACCGTTGGAGCTCACCACAACCGCCGGCATCCGCCACCGTCGCCGAGACCGTCTCCACCGCTGCCGCCGAGGCGGAGGTTGCCCCCACCCCGGGCCGGGGTCGCCG
>JAFAWZ010000192.1 GCA_019241495.1 Acidimicrobiales bacterium
GTTCTGGATCAGGCCGCAGGCCATTTCGGTGAAGCCTTCGCGGCCGTCCTCGAAGTATCGCGGGTATGGGTCAACGGGGTCCCCGCCCACCGCTCCGACGTCCTCTCCGAGGGTGACGAGGTGGCGGTGCTGCCCCCCGTCTCGGGAGGCTGAGCGGCACCGGGGCCGTGAGGACGAGGTGGTTGCGTCCGCTTCGGTAAAAGCCGTATCGGCGCGCCAGCCACCTCAGACGCGCGATAGCCTCGCATACCGGTGCCTCAGCTCCCGGAAGTCACGGACCCGCAGTACCTCGAAGGCCTCGAAGCGTGGGTCATCGGCGATGTCCGGGCCCGGCGTGAGCAGGCGACCGAAATAGAGACGGGACTCTCGTACTTGAGGAGGATCGTCCAGGGCCGGCTCGACATCGTCGCCGCCGAGCTGGAGCACCGGAACAACGGTGAGTCGGCCGACGTGTCCGAGCTGGTCGACGAGTTGCCTGCGATTCTGAGTGGAAACGTGCACGCCCCGGGCCTGGGGAGGCTCCCGACCCTGCTGGCGCCAGGTGAGATGGACCCCGAGCTCGAGGGCCGCTTGGAGGAGATCCTTCCCGCTTCCCGCCTGGGCCGGCTCGATCAGATCGGCTCGGAGGAGCTGGGCAAGTGCGCTGGGGAGCTGACCGACTTCGAGCGCTCGGTTTCAAGGCGGCGCCGGGCCGTGCTCGACGTGCTGGACCGTCTCCAAGACGAGATCGTGCGGCGCTACCGCAGCGGTGAGGCGACAGTCGACAGCCTTTTGCCGTGACGCCCGACGGTCCGTGACCCCCGAAGGCAGGGCGCGCCTCGTCCTCGTGGTCGATGACGACGTGATGATCCGCCGCCTCGTCCGGGCTGTGCTGGAAACCGACGAGTTCGAGGTCACCGAGGCTCGAGATGGCCCGGCCGCCCTGCGCCTGGCCGACGAGACGGACCCGGCAGTGGTGGTCCTCGACGTCATGATGCCCGGGATCGACGGGGTCGAGGTGTGCCGCCAGCTCGATCACGAGAAGATGAAGGTGGTCGTCCTCACCGCCCAGGACGATCCGTCCCTGGAGTCGGAGGCCAAGGCGGCCGGGGCCAACGCCTTCATCACCAAGCCGTTCTCGGCCATCGAGCTGCTCGACCTGGTGGCCGAGCTGATGCCGGCGTGAAGGAGCTGTCCGACCCGTGGCGGGAGCTGGGCGAGTTCATCCGGGAGCAGCGCTCCGTCGCCCGCCTGTCGGTCCGCAGACTGTCGGAGATAGCGGGCATCTCCAACCCCTACCTGAGCCAGATCGAGCGGGGATTGCGCCGGCCGTCGGCCGAGATCCTCCAGCAGATCGCCAAGGCCCTGCGGATCTCGGCTGAAACCCTTTATGTCCGAGCCGGCATTCTCGATCCCCGGGAGGTAGGCGGCAACCTCAGCGAGGCCATCATGGCCGATCCCTCTCTCAACGACGATCAGAAGCAGACGCTGCTTCGCATCTACCTGTCGTTCCGCCGGGAGAACGGCGCTGATCCGGATCGACCCGCCTCGTCGAGCGCGACCGTCGCTCGCTCCCGTGCCTCCACCCCATGACGGTCGCTCCCCGGCGCCTGGCCGTCCTGTCCATGCACACCTCGCCCCTCGCCCAACCGGGCACGGGGGATGGGGGCGGCATGAACGTCTACGTGCGCGAGCTGGCCGCCGCGCTCGCTCGCCTGGGAGTGGAGTGCGAGGTGTTCACCAGGGCCGACGACCCGGGGGGGCCGGCAATCGTGTCGGTGGAGCCCGGCCTCACGGTGCACCACATCCCGGCCGGCCCGGTGGCGCCGGTGCAGAAGGAGTCCTTGCCCGACCTGGTCGAGGAGTGGACCGACCGGGTCGGCGCCCGCTTGGAGCATCTCGCCGAGGAGGGGCGGCCGGTCGCCGCCATCCATGCCAACTACTGGCTGTCGGGCGTCGCCGGGCATGCCCTGAAGCACCGCCTCGAAGTACCGCTCATGGTCACCTTCCATACCTTGGACCGGGTCAAGGCCGACGCCAGCCCGGAAGAGCTCTCTGCTTCAGAACCGGCCCGGCGGGCCCATGCAGAGGCCGCCATCGTGGGGTGCGCCGACGCGGTGATCGCCTCCTGCAGCGTGGAGGCCGATCAACTGGTCGACCTCTACAATGCCGACCCGAGCCGTATCGCCATCGTTGCGCCCGGCGTGGAGCACGCCTTCTTCGGACCCGGGCAGCGGATGCAGGCCCGCCGGGCGGTGGGCCTCGCCGAGGACCATCCGGTGGTTCTCTTCGTGGGACGCATCCAGCCCCTCAAGGGCCCGGCGGTGGCGGTAGACGCCCTTGCCCTGGTGCGAGCTGACCATGGTGAGAACCGCGAGTGCGCCCGGAGCGTGCTCGTGGTGATTGGCGGCCCGAGCGGCCCTCACGGGACTGATGAGCTGGCGGCCGTCCGGCGTTCGGTGAACCGCCATGGGCTGGCTGGCGCGGTGCGGCTCCTCCCCCCCCAACGCCACGAGATGCTCTCCACTTATTTCCGGGCCGCCGACGCGTGCGTGGTGCCGAGCCACTCCGAATCGTTTGGCCTGGTCGCCCTGGAGGCCGGAGCCTGTGGGGTTCCGGTCATCGCTTCAGCGGTCGGTGGGCTTACCACCCTCGTGGACCATGGCCGCACCGGCTATTTGGTCGAAGGGCGGGAGGCGGCCGACTATGCCCGGCCTCTCGCCGCCGTCCTGGGCGACCCCCTCGCCGCGGCTCGCATGGGCCGGGCGGCAGCGGCCCGGGCTCGCTCCTACACGTGGCGGGCCGCGGCCCGGGACTTGTGGAGCCGGGTGGAGGAGCTGACCGCCTCGACCCTCGTCGCCTGCTGACCGTCCGGGCCTCCGCGAGGGCCCGGGCCTTGCCGGGCCCCGGGTCCACCGATACTCTCACACCGCCGTCAGCCCGAGGAGCCTGGGCGGGTTCGCTCGGGGAAGTGCGAACACCCAAACCGCCCATCGCGACTCGGGCGGCGGCACCCCAAATGGCGCGCCTATCGTTGGGCCCCGATGGGTGAGACGCCGTTGGCTGAACCGCTAGAGGTAGCAGGCCCGTTGATCGTGGTCGGAGGCGGCCGGATGGGCGAGGCCTTGGCGACCGGTCTGATCACGGCCGGATGGCCGGCCGCCCAGCTGGCCATCGTGGAGAAGGACCCGGCGCGGCGGGCCGAGCTGGCCAGCGAAGGCAAATTGGCCAGCGCCGAGACGGTGAGCCTGGCCTTGGGTCAGCTCATGGCGGGCGGGCCCATCGGTGTCGTCATCGCCGTCAAGCCGAACGACGTGGAAGAGGTCTGCCGAGAGCTGCGCACGGTCGCGCCGGCTCGGATCTTGTCGATCGCAGCTGGCGTTACCCTCGCTCGCCTCGAGCGCTGGATCGGAAGTGACACGGCCGTCGTCCGGGCCATGCCCAACACGCCGGCCCTGGTCGGAGCGGGCGCGTCCGCCCTGGCCCGAGGATCGACCGCGTCAGCCGATGACGTGGCGTGGGCCGCCTCGATCTTGAAGAGCGTAGGCACCGCCATGGAGGTCCCCGAGCCCTCGCTCGACGCGGTGACCGGGCTTTCGGGGTCAGGGCCGGCGTACGTCTTCTTGTTGGCGGAAGCCCTCATCGACGCCGGCGTGCTGGTCGGCCTGCCCCGAGCGGCCGCCAAGGAGTTGGCCGTACAGACCCTCCTCGGTTCGGCCCGGCTGCTGGCCGAAACCGGAGAGGAGCCCTCCACCCTGCGGGCCGGAGTCACCTCCCCGGGCGGCACGACTGCGGCGGGGGTGCGGGCCCTCGAAGCGGCGGGGATGAGAAGCGCCATCCTCGAAGCGGTGACCGCCGCCACCGGGCGTTCCCGGGAGCTGGGCCAGCCGGACTGAGGCCTCACTGACAATCGGACCACCGGACAGAGAAGAGGAAATCCGAAAGGGAAACGGCCCCCGTTCCCAGTAGCTGCCGCTTTGCGATCCAATGGGTTTGGCGTACGCTCTGTAGCCACGGAGAAGGGTGGTGCGCGCGTGCCAAAGAACGAGCCGAACAACGAAACCGGTTCCCGGTTCGTCACCGTGGCGGAAGTGGCTGGCCAGCTCAGGGTTTCGAACATGACGGTGTACCGCCTGATCCAATCCGGGCAGCTGGCGGCCGTGAGAGTAGGGCGGTCCTACCGCATCCGGGAGGGCGACGTGGACCGTTACCTCGCCGACCAGTACACCCAGGCCGGCTGAACCACCCGGTATCCCCGGTACCGGGAAGATGAGCCCCCGGCCCCCGCTCGTCACCTTTCTCAGCGACTTTGGCCTGGCCGACGAATTCGTCGGTGTGGTGCACGCCGTCATCGCCCGCCTGGCTCCGGGCGCCGCGGTCGTGGACCTGGCTCATCAGGTCCCCAGGCACGATGTGAGGGCGGGGGCACTGACCCTCTGGAGAGCGAGTGAATGGCTGGTGCCCGGTGTCGTCCTCGCCGTGGTCGACCCCGGGGTGGGCACCGGGCGCCGAGCGGTCGCGCTCGAAGTGCCCTCCGCGGGCGCCATCTTCGTCGGCCCGGACAACGGCCTCCTCCTTCCCGCCGCCCTCCACCTCGGCCTTCCGACCTCCGCGGTCGAGCTTCCCGACAACCCCCGCGCCAAAGGAGCGACCTTCGCAGGGCGCGACGTGTTTGCCCCCGCCGCGGCCCGAGCGGCGGCAGGAGTACCGATCGGTGAGCTCGGCCGGGCCATCGACCCCTCCACCCTGCAGGGCGACCCCATCCCCGAGCCCATCCTCGAGAGTGGTGAGATCAAGACCGAGATCCTCTGGATCGACCACTTCGGGAACGCCCAGCTCAACATCACGGCCGGCCACGCCCGCCAGCTCCTCGGGGCCGAGGTGACCCGAGCCCGCACCGTCCGCGGCACCGTACCGGTCCGGGTGGTCGGCTCCTATGGCGAGATCGAGGCTGACCACACCGCCCTGGTGATCGATTCCTACGGGCTATTGGCCCTCAGCCGGAACCGCAGCTCGGCGTCGAGCGCCCACGATCTGCGCCCCGGCCAGCCGGTATGGCTGTGCCCTCAATCGGATCACCCCCGGTAGCATCGAGGGGCGATGGCATCGGCGCGCCGTATTCCCCAGGCGACCGTGAGCCGGCTGCCCCTGTACCTGCGGGTACTCGGCGAAGCCGCGCTGGAAACGGGCACGATCTCCTCGGAGATGCTGGCCGCCCGGGCCGGGGTGAACGCCGCCCAGGTTCGCAAGGATCTCTCCTACCTCGGATCGTACGGCACCCGGGGAGTCGGCTACGAAGTGGGCTACCTGGTGCGCGAGATCAACCGCCGGCTCGGGCTCGACGCCGACCGCAGGGTCGCCATCGTCGGGGCCGGAAACCTGGGCCAAGCGCTGGCGAGCTACGGCGGGTTCCCGGCACGAGGCTTCCATGTGGTGGCCGCGTTCGATGCCGACCCGGCGAAGGTCGGAGGCCTGGTGGGTGGCGCGGTGGTGCAGCCGTCGGCCGTCATGCTCGAGGTCTTGGTGGACAAAGGGGTGGACATCGCGATCATCACCACCCCTGCCTCGGCCGCGCAGGCGGTGGCTGACACGCTGATCGCCGCCGGTGTGGCTTGCATCCTCAATTTCGCTCCCGTCAGCTTGAGCGTTCCCGACCATGTCATCTTGCGCCAGGTCGATCTCGGCATAGAGATGCAGATCCTCAGCTTCTACCAGCACCGCGTCGCGGCGAGGGCGTAGCCGTGCCAGTCCCCGACGCGCTCTATCCAGTAAGCCTGGCCCTGGCCGGGAAGAGGTGCGTCGTGGTCGGAGGAGGCGAAGTGGCAGCGCGCAAGGTAACCGGCCTGGTGGAAGCCGGTGCTCGCGTCACCGTCGTGGCCCCGTCGGTCTGCGACGAGATACGGGCCGCGCCTGTGGAGCTGATCGAACGCCCCTACCAGCGAGGCGACTTGGACCTGGCCTGGTTGGCCATCGCCGCCACTGACGACCCGGCCGCCAACCAACAGGTTCATGCCGACGGCCGCGACGCCCGGGTGTGGGTGAATGCGGCCGACGACCCCGAAGCGTGCACTTTTACCCTCCCTGCGGTCCTACGGCGCGGCCCGGTCACCGTCGCTGTGTCCACCGGCGGGCACAGCCCGGCCCTGGCCCGCTGGTTGCGCGAACAGATCGCCGCCGAGATCGGCCCGGAGATCGGCCGTCTGGCTGAGCTGCTCTCCGAAGCACGCAGCGAGCTGAAGGCCGCCGGGCGTTCCACTGAAGGGGTGGACTGGCGCAAGGCGCTGGATTCCGACATGCTCGAACTGATCAGGACGGGCCAAACGGCCCAGGCAAGGGAGCGCCTGCAGGCGTGTCTGTCGTAGTAGTCGGACTGAACCACAGAACGGTGTCGTTGTCGGACCTGGAGCCGATGACCATCCCGGCCGCCCGCCTGCCCAAGGCCCTGCACGAGCTGGCCGCCTGTGACCAGCTGAGTGAGGGCGTCATCGTGTCGACCTGCCAGCGGACCGAGATCTACGCCGTTGCCCATCGCTACCACGCCGGGGTCAGCCAGATCCGCAACTTCTTGGCCGACTGGAGCGGGACCCCGCCCGAATCGTTCTCTGACGGCCTCTACGAGTACTACGACGAGGTCGCCGTGCGGCATCTTTTCAAGGTGGCCGCCGGGGTGGACTCAGCGGTGCTCGGCGAGGGCGAGATCCTCGGCCAGCTGGGGGAGGCCTGGGGAGCGGCCCACCGCGAGCAGGTCGACGGGCCGGTGCTGTCCATCCTGTTCCGCCACGCTCAGGAGGTGGGCAAGCGGGTCCGGACCGAGACGGCCATCGCGCGTGGCACGACCTCGTTGTCCCAAGCTGCAGTCGCCCTGGCCCGGACCACCCTCGGCTCGTTGGCCGGACGCACGACGCTGGTGTTGGGCGCCGGGGAGATGGGGGAGGCCATGGCCCAGGCCCTGGCCGGCAACCTCGAGGACGGAGTGCTCCTGGTCGCCAACCGGACCTGGACGCGCGCCACCGA
>JAFAWZ010000228.1 GCA_019241495.1 Acidimicrobiales bacterium
CATCGGCGAGCACACCGAGCTCGGTTCGGGGTTCAAGATCGCCATGCGAGACCTGGAGATCCGGGGCGCCGGCAACCTGCTGGGCGGCGACCAGTCGGGGCACATCGCGGCGGTCGGCTACGACCTGTACGTGCAGATGGTGTCGGAGGCGGTGGCCGAGCTGAAGGGGGAGGTGCCCAAGGAGCCGGCGGAGATCAAGCTCGACCTGCCGATGACGGCCAACCTGCCGGGGGACTACGTGGCCCGCGAGGATCTCCGCTTGGAGGCCTACCGCCGCCTGGCCACGGTGACCGCCCACCCCGAGGTGGACGACATCGAGGCCGAGTGGATCGACCGTTACGGCCCGCTCCCGGCCCCGGCCCGGGCCCTCGTCCGCATCGGCCACCTGAGGGCCGAGTGCGCCCGGCTCGGGGTGAGGGAGGTGGCGGTGGTCGGTTCCGGTGGGGCACTCACATCTTCTGGCTTCACCGCCCGCCTCTCGCCCCTCTCCCTCAAGACCAGCCAGAAGGTCCGCCTGCAACGCCTGGCCCCCAAGGCCGTCTACAAGGAGGACATCGCCCAGCTGGTCCTGCCCCTGCCCAAGAGCGAGGACCCGGCCGAGGCGCTGGTCGTCTTGCTAGGGGAACTGGCCCCCCCGGTAGCATCGGCGGCGTCGTGAGAAGACCCCGCATGGCCCTGTCCTCGATCGGCGCGCTCGCATTAGCCGCCTCCCTGACCCTCACTGGGTGCGACGCGTCCCCCTTCGCCGCATCGGTCAACGGGCATGTCATCTCCCAGGCCACCCTCAACAACCAGCTGAAGCAGTGGGCCAGCAACAAGGCATGGGTCAGCGAGTTCGACAAAGCCAACGCTCAGCAGAACGGCCCCACCGTCGTCGGCGCCGGTGGCCCCGGGACCTACAGCTCCAGCTTCGTGGCCACCATCCTGGGCACCACCATCCAGGGCTCCATCCTCCGCCAGCGCCTGGTCGCGACCGGCCAGCTGCCGACGTCGTCCGAGGTCACCGCGGCCCGGGCCGTCGAGGCAGCCGGCGATTCGCAGGCCTGGAACCAGTTTCCTCAGTCGCTGCGCACGACCCTGGTTGAGCATCTCGCCGACCAAGCCGTGCTCACCCCCATTTCCAGCGACGCGGCGACCGTGCAAAGCGCGTTCGGGCAGATCGAGGCTTACCTTTTTTCCAACCTCTGCCTGAACGAAGCATCGGTCCCCACCCTGGGGGCGGCCCAGGCTCTGGCGGCGGGGAGCGCGGTCACGGCCACCCCGGTGTGCTTCGACCAGGCGGCCATGGAGGACCAGCCGGCCGACTTCCGGGACGCGGTCCTCAAGCTCACGCCCGGTCAGGTGTCGCAGCCGATCAAGACCAGCTTCGGCTACCAGGTCGTGCAGCTCCAGACCAAGGACTCCCCGGGCCTCGATGACGGGGTGCGGCGGGTGCTGTCCGCGGTTATCGCGACCAGTGCGCCAGCCGAGATCACCCAGCTCGTCAACGCTGCCTCAGTCAAGGTCAACCCGGCCTACGGCACCTGGTCGCAGGGTCAGGTCCAGCCCCCGCAGCTGAGCTCATGACCCCCCGGGTCGTGGTCGCCGGCCTCGGACCCGGTGACCCCGGACTCGTGAGCGTTGCGGCCCGATCCGCCCTGGACGGCGCCGGCCGCCGGTTCGTGCGCACCACCCGGCACCCGAGCGCCGCGCTGGCCGAGCCGGCCCGTTCCTTCGACGACCTCTACGACACGGCGCCCACCATCGAGGCGGTCTACGACGGGATAGTCGAGGAGCTGGCCCGGGCCGCCACCGCAGACGGCCAGATCGTGTACGCCGTACCCGGGTCGCCGCTCGTCGCCGAGCGCACCGTCGAGCTGCTGCGTTGCGACCCCCGGGTGGAGACGGAGATCGTTCCCTCGCTTTCGTTCATCGATCTGGTGTGGGACCGGCTGGGCCTCGACCCGCTGCGCGACGGCGTCCGCCTGGTCGACGGGCACCGGTTCGCCGAGCAGGCCGCCGGCCAGTCCGGCCCCTTCCTGGTCGGCCAGTGCGATACCAGGCTCGTGCTGTCGGAGCTCAAGCTGGCCGTCGAAGCGGGGCCTCGCGCCATCGTCATGCAACGCCTGGGTCTCGCCGACGAAGCGGTCCTGGAGGTCGACTGGGCCGATCTGGACCGGGCGGTCGAAGCCGATCACCTGACCTGTGTGTGGGTGCCTCGGCTGGGCGCGCCGGTGGCCGCCGAGCTCACCCGGCTGGCCGAGCTGGTGCGCACGCTGCGCGCCGAGTGCCCGTGGGATAGCCGCCAGACCCATGAGAGCCTCACCCGCCACCTGATCGAGGAGACCTACGAGGTCCTCGACGCCATCGGCTCCCTCGACACCCCCGAGGGGTATCAACATCTCGAGGAGGAGCTGGGCGACCTGTTGTTCCAGGTGGCCTTCCACGCCCTGCTCGCCTCCGAGGCGGGCCAGTTCGACCTGGCCGACGTGGCCCGGGCCATCCACGACAAGCTGGTCGGCCGGCACCCCCACGTGTTCGGGCCACCTGCGCATCCGGTGCCGAACTGGGAGGAGCAGAAGAAGGCGGAGAAGGGGAGGGCCAGCGTCATGGACGGCGTGCCGGGCCATCTGCCCTCACTGTTGTACGCCTTCAAGATGCAGGCCAAGGCGGCTTCGGTCGGCTTCGATTGGAAAAATGCAGCCGGCGCGTGGCCCAAGGTGCGCGAGGAGCTCGGCGAGCTCGAGGAGGCCCTGTTTTTCGAGTCGGCGGCCGGGGGCTCGGGTGCGGGGCCGGCCGTCAACGAGGAGCTCGGCGACGTGCTGTTCTCGGTCGTGAACGTGGCCCGTCACCTCGGGGTCGACCCCGAGACCGCGCTGCACGGCGCGGCCGGCAAATTCCGGGCCCGGTTCGTGGCCATGGAGGCCCTGGCCGCGGCACGTCGGGTCGAGGTCAGCGATGAGCTCTGGGACGAGGTAAAGGCCCGGGAGGTGCACACGCCGCCGTCCCCCACCGAGTACGGTTGACCACACCAGTCACAGGAGTCACACCAGAAACATGTCGGAGATCGAGAGCCTCTTCGCCCGCGAGATACTGGACTCACGGGGTAACCCGACCGTGGAGGTCGAGGTTCTGCTCGAATCGGGGGCCACGGGAAGGGCCGCTGTTCCCTCCGGCGCCTCCACCGGCACCCACGAGGCGGTCGAGCGGCGCGATGGGGGAGACCGCTACGGCGGCATGGGCGTTCTGGGCGCGGTTGGCCATGTGAACGTCGAGATCGCCGAAGCCGTCGCCGGCCTCGAAGCTCTCGACCAGCGGGGCCTCGACCTGGCTCTGATCGACCTGGACGGCACCCCGAACAAGAGCCGTCTCGGCGCCAACGCCATGCTGGGTGTCTCGCTGGCGGTAGCCCACGCGGCGGCCGACGAGGCCGGGCTGCCCCTCTACCGCTACCTGGGCGGCACCGGGGCCCACGTGCTGCCCGTTCCCATGATGAACGTGCTCAACGGCGGGGCCCACGCCGACAACAACGTGGACATGCAGGAGTTCATGATCGTGCCGGTCGGCGCGGCCAGCTTCTCCGAGGGTTTGCGGTGGGGCGCCGAGACTTACCACGTGCTGAAGCGGCTCCTGCGCGAACGAGGGTTGTCCACCGCCGTGGGCGATGAGGGCGGCTTTGCCCCCGATCTGCCGTCGAACGAGGAAGCGGTGAAGGTACTGGTCGAGGCCATCGAGAAGGCGGGGCGGGCGCCGGGGGAGGAGATGGCCATCGCCGTCGACGTGGCCGCCTCGGAGTTCTACCGGGAGGGGTCCTACGAGCTCGGCGGCGAAGGGAGATCGCTGGCCCCGGCCGAGCTCGCCGCCTACCTGTCGGACATGGTGAAGCGCTACCCGGTCATCTCCATCGAGGACGGCATGGCCGAGGACGACTGGGACGGCTGGGCCCATCTCACCGGAGAGCTCGGCGGCGTGATCCAGCTGGTCGGTGACGACATCTTCGTGACCAACGAGGAGCGGCTCAGGCAGGGCATCGCGGCCGGAGTGGCCAACTCCATCCTCGTCAAGGTGAACCAGATCGGCACTTTGTCGGAGACCCTAGACACGGTCCGTCTGGCGACGCGCCATTCGTATTCGGCGGTCATTTCCCACCGCTCGGGTGAGACCGAGGACACGACCATCGCCGACCTGGCCGTCGCCGTCGGCTGCGGGCAGATCAAGACCGGAGCGCCAGCCCGCTCGGAGCGAGTGGCCAAGTACAACCAGCTACTGCGTATCGAAACAGGGCTGGGTCCGTCGGCGCGCTATCCGGGGCGAAGCGCGTTCGCCCCATTTGCCAAATGAGGCGAGCGGTCCGCATTCTCATCGTGGCGGTGGCCCTGGGCGGGCTGGTGTTCTTGTTCGTCTTGCCGGGCCGCACCTGGCTGGAGCAGGGCCACGCCATGTCCGCCGCCCAGCACCGCCTCCAGGTGCTCGACAAGGAGAACGCCGCGCTGACCCAGCGAGCCCAGCAGCTGCAGAGCCCGGCCTACATCGAGCAGATCGCCCGGGAGCAGTACGGGTTGGTCATGCCGGGCGAGCAGGCGTACGGGATCCTGCTGCCGACGGCCACGACGACCACTACCACCACGACCACTACCCTCCCGCCTGCATCGTCCGGTCGCGCACGATAGGGTCCAAGGCCAATCCACATCGCAAAGGGGAATGGCCCGTGAAGGTGAAGATGACCGTCAACGGCAGTGCCAAAGAGCACGAGGTCGAACCCCGGCTCCTGCTCGTCCACTATCTGCGAGAGGTGGTCGGCTTGACCGGAACCAACATCGGCTGCGACACCTCCTCGTGCGGCGCCTGCACCGTGCTGCTCGATGGCGAGTCGGTGAAGTCCTGCACCCTGCTGGCTGCCCAGGCCGACGGCGCGGACATCACCACCATCGAGGGCCTGGCGTCGGGGGATCAGATGCACCCCATGCAGGAGGCCTTCCGGGAGAAGCACGCCCTGCAGTGCGGATACTGCACCCCCGGCATGGTGATGGCGGCGGTGTCACTGCTGAAGGAGCACCCCAACCCCACCGAGGCCGAGGTGCGCGAGGGCCTCGAAGGCAACCTGTGCCGCTGCACCGGCTACCACAACATCGTGCAGGCCGTGCTGTACGCCGCGTCTCCCGGCTCCGTGCCCGAACGGAATGCCGGCTCCGTGCCCGAACGGAATCTCGGGGTGTCGGCGTGATCCCCGCATCTTTCGACTACAAACGGGCTTCTACCGTCGACGAGGCGGTGTCGTTGCTTTCCGACGGCGGCGAGGACGCCAAGCTTCTGGCCGGCGGCCACTCCCTGCTGCCCCTCATGAAGCTGCGGCTGGCCGCGCCGGCGCTGGTTATCGACATCGGCCGCCTGAGGGACTTGTCGTTCGTCCGCGACTCCGGCGATCGGGTGGTGATCGGCGCGCTCACCCGCCATCGCGATGTCGAGATCGACCAGACCCTGCGCCAGCACCTGCCCCTCCTGTCCCATGTGGCCGGCCAGGTGGGCGACCCGCAGGTCCGCCACAGGGGAACCCTCGGCGGCTCCATCGCTCACGGGGACCCGGCTTCCGACCTGCCTGCCGCCTGCCTCGCCCTGGGCGCGACCTTCACGGCCGTCGGGCCGTCGGGGTCCCGCCAGATCGATGCCACCGACTTCTTCCAGGGTTTCCTCGAGACGGCCTTGGCGCCCGACGAGATCCTGACCGAGATCAGCATCCCCAAGGCGACCGGGGCGGCCTGGTCGTTCCAGAAGTTCAACCGGCGGGCTCAGGACTGGGCCATTGTCGGCGTGGCCGCCGTCCGGGGCGATCGCACCGGCGTCGCCCTCGTGAACATGGGCCCGACCCCGCTGCGGGCCACGCCCGTCGAAGAGGCCCTGGCCGGTGGCGCAAGTGACGCCGAGGCGGCCGCCCGCGCCGCCGAGGGCCTCGAGCCGCCCGAGGACCTCAACGCCAGCGCCGAGTACCGGCGCCACCTGGCCCAGGTCCTGGTACGGCGGGCCTTGGAGCAGGCCCGCGCCGCCTAACTTGGAGGGGTGACCGCTACTGAACGGCCCGAGCTGACCGTCCAATCCGTCGCTACCGCTCTCGGGGAGGAGGGCTACCTGGCCGACGAGGGGCTGGCCACGTCCATCTTCTTGTCGCTGGCCCTGCACCGACCCCTCCTTCTCGAGGGGGAAGCCGGCGTCGGCAAGACTGAGGTCGCCAAGGTTCTAGCGGCGTGGACCGGCGGCGAGCTGTTGCGCCTCCAGTGCTACGAGGGGATCGACGTCTCACAGGCCGTCTACGAGTGGGACTACGCCCGCCAGCTGCTCCACCTGCGGGCGGCGGAGGCCGGAGGGGCCCGGGCGGCAGCGGCCGCCGAGGACGAGCTGTACTCGGACCGCTTCCTCGTCCGCCGCCCCCTGCTCGCCGCCATCGACACCCACGACGGGCCGCCGCCGGTCCTGTTGATCGACGAGGTCGACCGGGCCGACGACGAGTTCGAGGCATTCCTCCTCGAGATGCTCTCCGACTA